>CAYHEL010000096.1:1245-8218 GCA_964355415.1 uncultured Verrucomicrobiota bacterium
GAAAGATTTGTGGATGACAAAGCCGTTACTCCATCGGCGGGCGACCATGACACCGACCTGGCATCCCCACTGACTTCGCAACGAATACGGTAACGGGTGTCGGCACGCAGGGGGAACAGGAAAGCCACGGGATGGTTGGATGGCGAACAAAGCGAGATACTCGTGACCCCGGCATCCCGACAGGCCCGCGTCGAAGTCCACCATCCCGCGAGAACGGGCTTGTTGAAACCGCGCTGTTCATCAAACTCCTCCAGCGCCCTGGGCGATGCGTTCTTTCCAAGAACCATCGAGGCGGGACTGCCACCCACCACATTAAAGAGAAGAAACGTGACCAGGATGACCCCCAGAATAATGGGAATCATGTAGAGAATACGGCGTATGATGTAACGGGTCATTAGAACGGCAGACTATACTCCCTGATCTTCCGATGGATGGTTCGTGTGGAAATCCCAAGTTCATCCGCCGTTATTTGCCGATTCCCGTCATTCCTGCGCAAGGCCTGCAATAACGCCTCTTTCTCAAGTTCTGAAAGCATCATCCCCGGAGGGAGTGTCAACGTCTGCCGTGTCAAAGAGGCGTCAGACCTCTTCAACTTGAGATCGTCGGCCCGCAAGACGGGCCCGGTGGCCATGATCACGGCGGACTCGAGGACGTGGCGGAGTTCGCGAACATTACCCGGCCACGGATGGGGTACCAGTTTCTCATAGCAATCCGATTCCACCGCCTCCACATGGCGACCGTGTTCGGCACAGGCCAGGGCAACGAAGCGGTCCGTCAAAGCGCGAATATCCTCACGGCGCTCCCGCAAGGGCGGGAGATGAAGGGACACCACCTGCAACCGGAACAAAAGATCCTGGCGGAACTCACCCGACTCAACCAGTTCGTCAAGATCACGGTTGGAGGCCGCCACAATACGGACATCCACCTTGACGGGATTACGGCCACCCACCCTGAGCACTTCCCGCTCCTCAAGGACACGAAGCAGACGGGCCTGGACGGACTTCGGGGCCAAGGCAATCTCATCCAGAAATAGTGTGCCTCCATGGGCCCGCTCAAAAGCGCCTTCATGACGGTTGACCGCCCCGGTAAAGGCGCCCTTTTCATGACCAAAGAGTTCGGATTCCAGCAGGGTTTCGGCGAAGGCTCCGCAATTGACAGCCACAAAGGGACCATCCGCCCGTTTGCCATCGGCGTGCAAGGCGCGGGCGACCAGTTCCTTTCCAGTTCCACTCTCCCCATGAATCAACACGGTGGCCGTGGTTCCCGTAACGGCCGCGATCTGGCGCAAAACGTCCTGCATGGACGGGGCGCTGGCAATCAACGTTCGCGCCGAATACCGGCCCTGCACCTCCTGCCGGAGTTGCGTCACCTGATTCCTGAGCCGGCCCGCCTCAACCGCACGGGCCAGTTTCGCCTGAAGTTCGTCCAAATCCAGGGGTTTGACAAGGTAATCATAGGCCCCCTGCTTCAGTGCACGAACAGCGGTATCGACCGATCCATAGGCGGTCATGATGAGAACGGGGATGACCGACTTCGCCCGACGAACCTCCTCAAGAATTCTCAAGCCGTCAAGATCAGGAAGAAAAAGGTCGGATAGTACCACATCGGGCTTTTCCCTCAGGAATGCGTCGAGTCCTCCACGACCCGTCGTCGCGGTCAACACCTCATACCCGGCATCCCGGATGGCATCCTCCACGGAACGCAGTCCATCAGGATCATCTTCAATGACCAATATTTTCACTGCATCATGTGTTGCCATGGTTATACTACTCACACCCAGTGCGGCATCATTATCATCGCAAACCCCGCCGTCAAGTCCTGTTCTCCGCCAAAGGCAACCGGATAATGAAACGGGCCCCGCCGTCCTTCCTGTTCTCGACCGAAATCGTTCCTCCCGAATTCTCAACGGCCGCCTTGGCCAGATAGAGACCCAGTCCGATGCCATCGGGACGTCCCGATACAAACATGTCAAACAGCCGTTTCATGTCTTCCGCCTTTACCCCAGGCCCCTCATCCTCGATCATTAACACGGCCTGTGACCCTTCACGTTGTGAAGTCACCCTCACTCCCCGACCTGACGAGGACACCTGCTTGGCATTCGTCAACACAGTGATGAGAGCCCGTTTCAACCCGACGCTGTGGCCTGTCACGTCCAGCGGTTCGGGGGACAACAGGCAGTCGAGTTGAATCCCGCCCGCCTCAAACCTGGGTCCAAGAAGATCCAGACAATCCCGGATACAGGCATTCACGTCAAATTGCTCAGCCTCGCGGGCCGACGGCTTCGAAACAAACAGAAATTCACGCATCACGAGGTCAACCCGATCCATGGTTTTCCGGGCCCGCACTGCCAGTTCCGAGATCCGCCCCGGTCTGCAATCGACCCCTTTCCCGGATTCCTTCTCCAGCATTTGGACATCCAGCCTGAGGGAACTCATCGGGTTTCGAACATCATGGATAATCCCATCCGCCAGAAGACCCGCAAAGGCCAGATGCTCCTCATCCCGGCGCCGTCGCTGCCTGTCCAGTTCATGACTAACCACCCATAGCACCAGAATCACGGCCAATCCAAGCGCAACACTCACCGTGATAAGCGACAGCCGGAACATGATGCCCAACATCCGGGACGCCTGTTCCTCTCTCTGCTGAACGGCGTCTTTCCGCAGGGCAACCTGAAGACTCCTCGCCGGGACGGCGGTGGAACCGCGAATGGCGGAGGAGAAGGTCAGTACCGGAACGACCCCCTCCTGGGTCGCCAACAATTTCCTTCCAATCCTGACGTCGTTGCCATCCTGAGGATCTGCTGATGGCCCAACCGCATGGGATCCGGAAAGATCTTCATGAAACAAGGTGACGTCGCCCTCGCCCACCGATACGTACTCCAGCGAGGGTTCAATCCGTTTTATGGTGCGAATCAGACTGGTTAACTCCTTCCGCCGGAGAGACTCTTCTCCCTCGGATTTGACTACCGGGTAAGAGGCCAGAGTCCGGGCCAATTCCGTGCCCAAATTCATCACCGATTGGGCCACCGTGTCATGCAGGCTCCGGCTGTGAATTTGACGCAGAAACCAGAGATTCACGCCCGCCAGAACGGCAATGCAGATCACCAGAATCCCGGCGATGATCAGAAGAGAATGGTGTCGTTGAAACTGCGCCATGAATCCCTACCAGTCGGTCGGTTTATAATCCTTGAGAAATTTTCCCCAGATATGCGCGCCGGTGTTGAAACCCGATATAATGGGATCCACGATCCGCGCCGCGCCATCGACAATATCCAGAGGCGGATGGATCCGATGCATTTGGGTCTTCATCTCGGCCAGTTGCACGGGATCCTCATCCGTCACCCACCCGGTATCCACGGCATTCATGTGAATGCCATCGTTATAATAATCCGTGGCCGAGGTGCGTGTCATCATGTTCAACGACGCCTTTGCCATGTTCGTATGCGGATGCCGGGTCGTCTTGAGTTTCCGGTAGAACTGCCCCTCCATGGCTGAGACGTTCACAATGTGCTTGTCCCTATCCGGGGTGCGCAACATCAGGGGCTTCAGGCGCGCATTAAGGATAAAGGGGGCTATGGCATTTACCAGATGCACTTCCAGCAACTCCACGGCGGGAACGTCAGCCATCAGCAGGCGCCAGGAGTTAGTGGTGCGCAGATCCACTTGCTGCATGTCCTGATCCAGTTGGCCTTCCGGGAAGAGATCCTTCTGCGCCGCCAACTCATCCGGCAGGAGGGGCACCTGGGACAACTCGGCCGCGTGGGTCAAACCCGCCACTTCGGACATTCGTTTCCGGGCGACGGCGGCATCGCCTTCGGGCAGCATGTGGTAGCCGCGTAGCCCTTCGTAGGAACCCAATACCTTGCGGACGTGCTCCGGCATATCGGTGAGGGACGCCGTCTCCAGTTGCATCATGTGTTCATAGTAATCCGGGGGGCGCCGAACCGTCTGACAGGCATTGTTGATGATGAAGTCCAGACGGTCCCGCGTGGCCAGGAGATGACGGCAGAACGCCTCGACACTGGGGGTATGGCGGAAATCCAACCCGAAGATCTCCAGTCGGTGTCCCCACTCCGCAAAGTCCGGTTCTGCGGCATAGCGCATGGCAGAATCACGCGGAAACCGGGTACTGACGATCAGGTGGGCGCCAGCCCGCAAAAGTTTGATCCCGGCCTGATAGCCGATCTTCACCCGTCCGCCGGTTAGGAGCGCGACGCGCCCCTTCAAATTCGCCGACTCGGTACGCTTGAAAAAGTTCAACTCCGCGCAAGTCGGGCAGAGGTGGTCGTAGAAGTGGTGGATCACGTTATAGTCCTGCTTGCAGATGTAGCAGTTCTGCGGTTCCAGGACTTCGCGAAATTCCGGATCGGCCACATCCTTCTGTTCGAAATTGGCTGGTGCCAGGGCATTCGGCGTCATATAGACCGGCTTCTTTCTCATCTCCCGGATTCCTGTGGAGTTGAGCTTGGCCTGATCCCGCCCCACCAACTTGGCCTTGCGCATCCGTTCCGTAGCCCTGACCAGACGCCGCCGCTCGATGAAATCCGGGTTATAAACCTCACCTGCCGCCAGAACGAGGTCCTTGCGCTCCTCACTGGTCAACACCGCCATCAAAGCCCGGTTACCCGCAACCTTTCTAAGAAGTTCAGTGGCAGCCTTGAGTTGATCCGGCGAGACCTCAGGTTGCGCATCAGAAATGGAATTGGAATTCGTCATGCGCGAATAGAACCATGAGAGGGCCGCAGGGACAAGAGGAAACGGTGCCAGAGCAGTCAGAATCGGCATCTGAAGCGCTTCAGATGAATTTAATCAGGATCAAGTTGCTTGACAGCCAGCATACCGCAGGCGGCATAAATGTCCTGTCCCCCGCTGTAGCGGCGGACAACCGGGGTAATTCAACCGACTCCCGGATCTTGCCGAGAAGCTTGGCCGACACGGCGGGAAGCGTGGCGGGAAATTCATCCCGCCTCACTACCGCCGCCAGAAGTTGCCGGGCCAGGCGCAACGACACGCCCAAGTGGGCCAAACTCGCGTGCAATTCTCCGGACGTTGAATCCTTCATCAAGACAGGCATCGTCGCGATCTTCCCCCATTGGATTTCGTCATCCGCGAATAGAACCATGAGCAGAACGCAGGGACAAGAGGAAACGGGGGTCCCTCCTCATCTGGGCATATGGGCAATGGCCTTGAATAGTGTGGCTAGGATCGCCAGACCGATTCCTGCAATGGCTCCAAAGATTAGGATCACCATCACCGACAAACTGAGGCCGACAATACCCGTCACAAGCCCTGCGGTGGCGAGCCCCTGACCGTTAATACTGCCCGGCTGTGCCTTGATGCGAGTCATTGCCATACGGGAGAACACAATCGCCAGGATGCCCATCACTAAGCCACCCAGATACACGCCAGGCACAATTGACAGGATCCCCAGCACCAAACTGGCAATGGCATACCCGCTCGTTTGCGTCGCCTGCTGGACAGGTGGCCGCAGTGGGGGCGGCGGAGTTACCGGCGCTGACTGTTGTGGGCTATCAGGTTCCATGAATCATTACAATGAAATCGGCTTCCGATATTATCTCAATAGATGCGCCTTTACTCCGCATATCATCCGCTTTCTTTATTTTCGAACTCTTAAATCCGGCCTCGTAGCCGACAAACCCTTCCTGACCGACGACAAGGAAGTCAGTATCGTTCTTCACTGTATCATGGCAAACGCCACCATGATCGACGACTGCCTGCATTGCATCTCTTCTTGGCATTGATGTCATCGTGCCGGTAAATACGAATGCCAAACCAGAGAAAGGATGCTGTTCATCAATAGGAGGACTGCCAGAAGGTGTTATGGTTGCCGCATGCAATTCTTCATGCTTCCGCCTCTTGGCATGCGTTGAACGGGGACCACCACAAGTTGAGTATCCTTCCGAGAAGAGACGACCCACTCTCAACCCACAACCTTCTTGTAGATCATAAAGAGTTGGGACATTAAGTTGTTTACATGCGGCAAGAGCAACGAGGGCACAGGCACGGGCATCCTCTTCAGCATCATGGTGGGCAAATGTGATTCCGATAGCCCGCGCGATATGATCAAGAGCGTACGTTGGATACTCAGGCCACGCCAATTTGGAGATAACCCGGGTGCAGAAATAGTCTGTTTCCGGGTATTGCAAATTTCCTTGATCCAACGTACGCCGCAGAACGCTCATATCGAATGCTGCGTTGTGTGCAACAAGCGGACCTATCACCCTAGGCCATAGATCAGGCCATAGTTCGGCAAAGGTTGGTGCATCAGCTACATCAGCCGCTGAAATTCCATGGATAGAAACATTGAACGGGTCAAATACAAGGGGATTGGGACGTATTAATTGGCTGAACCGAGCAACTACCTCACCGTTTTCTATCATCACCAGACCAACTGCACAGGCAGAGGATCGGTCAGCATTTGCCGTCTCAAAATCAATAGCGGTGAATTTCATTTGGACGTAACCCCCTATCTTCAAAACCCTACATCCAACCCATATCCTGCCAGTACTTATATAACCGGCGAAACTCCATTCGTGGCATCAGTCGTCGACCACACTGCAGCGCCGATGCACGCTATGCTTTCAGCATCCCCAATCTCAGCGCGTCGAATCTTCATACTTTTGCCCGAATAGCGTTTTATCCCTTGTCTAGCGAGGATAGACCACTTTTCGGGGTTGAATCAAGCGTTAGACGATCCACTTTGTTGCCCACAAGTCCTGGATCAATTCATTCCAAACGGTGTCGAAAGTCAGTGACTCCAGGGACACCCAGACTGTTTATCGGAAGCTGACAAGGGACAATTAGAATACTCACTGCGCTCGGCCCCCTGCTCACTTGTTAATTCCGGGCAGCCTTCGTTCGGTCAACCTGCTCACGGCCCATGGCGCACTGCTTTATGGCGTTGCGATCGATCATTGGGCGTCTTCCTCCTTGCCCGGCAATTCGGTGCCTTC
>CAYHEL010000097.1:0-8090 GCA_964355415.1 uncultured Verrucomicrobiota bacterium
CGGTTTCTCAGGCGCGTCGCATGGCGGCAGAGAAACTCAAAGAAGCGCCGGTCTTTGATCAGAGCCACCTTGAATGCCTCGGCGATGCCGGCAATCCAATCGCGATCCGGCAACAGATCGAGAAAATCAAGGTCATTGATCACCGCGAAGGGCGGCGCAAAGGTGCCCAGAAAATTCTTGTTGCCACACCAATCAATGCCCGTCTTCACGCCGACCCCGACATCGTTCTGTCCGGCCACCGTCGTGGGCAGGCGGACAACGCGCAATCCCCGGTGAACGAGAGACGCGGCGAAGCCGGTCATGTCGAGCAGACTGCCGCCGCCGATGATCATGACCACGCTTTGGCGGTCCAGATTGCGTTGGGCCATGAGGCGGATCATCCGGGTTACGCCCGTCAGATTGTCCTTGGCCTTTTCTCCGCCCCGCAGCAATTCAATGGGGCCGGCCAGTTCCAGTTTTTTTGAGTAGGTCTTGAAATAGCGACCGATCCTCGCGGCGTAGCGGGGCCAGGCCGCCGCCACACTCGCGTCCAGGCAGACCATGACGCGGTGCCGCCGTTTTTCATGAAGCCGGTCGATCATCCTGGCGAGCAGGGGTTGGGAGGGCGCAAAACAGTTCCGGGTAAACACGACGGGGAAATCAAACGGCACGGTGAGTCGTTGGTGAAAGGTGTGGGTGCGCGTCGCGTCGCGGGTTTTCACGGCGCCGCCTCCAATCGCTGGCGGACACATTCCGCCAATTGAATCAACGAAGTCGGCGCCCCGGGAAGGGGACAGGTGGCGGCCCAGGCGGCCCTGGCGTCGGTCGTGGTTCGTCCATGGGATCCCCTGATTCGCGAGGGATCCTGACTCACGCCGACGGGCGGCCATCCGAAAAAGAGTTCGCAGGGATCATAGCCGGGTTTATTGTGGATATCGACATGGGCGGCAAAATCAGGGGCTTCTTTCCTCGTGCTCCACCAGGGGTAGGCAAACCAGGCGCCGGGCTTCGCCTCAAGAACCAGATCCCCACTGTGCGGGTGGTCGATGCCCGCCCTGGACTTCTCGGCGGGGCCGAGGATTTGCCCGATACCCGTCAAACGGGACAGGCATTCCCGGATCGTGGCCGTCACACCCGCCTGTCCCGAAGCCGTCACATACACATGGGCGATTTCATGATCCACCATGGCAAAGGCCTGGCTGGTATGGAAATCCGGGTATAACATGCCGTTCACGGTTCTGGTTCTGAACAGGCCTGCCTCGTGAAGGGCGCGGTTGGGGAGGATGGCCTCCGAGACCGGCCCGATGGCGTAATCGCCGAAGACAATCATATCATATCCATGCGTCTCCGCCGCAGTTCGTATGAGGGTAAGTTGATACAGAAGTTCCGCCAGGGCCCGTTCTGCCGAGGCATGGCCGGGACCGTGGCGCTGAAGATCATAGTCCAAGGCTGGCAGATAGGTCAGACAGAGATCCGGGACCAGGGCACCCCCGGCGAGCACGGCGGCGGTGGCCCTGGCGATCCAGTCGGACGATGAGGCGGAGGCCAGAGGACCCCAATACCGGTGGAGGCGGAACGGATTGCCGAGTGTCTCGCAAAGCGACGCATAGAGTCCATCCGGCTGACTGTAAACACTGGGCATCATGCCGCCGCCATGTTTGTGGACGGGGGCAGGGGAGAGGATCATATCCACGGCCTCGCCGAGTGACTGTTGCCAGAAGAGCATGGCGACACGTTTGCCCCGTTTCCGGTAGGCCTCCCAGAGGCGGGGCCCGGAGACCAGGCCGGAGGATTGTTCCCAGAGCAGGGGCCGCCGGAGGTCGCGATGATACAGTCCGTTGGCGATCATGCCGTGGCCCGATGGGGGAAGGGCTGTCCGGAACGACGCCTGGGCGGTGCACGTCAGGGCGGGAAAAACGCAATCCAGTGGCTGGAATTTGAGATCCCGCCAGGTGTCGTGTCCTTGCCGACGCAGGAACTCGTATCCCAGTCCCGCCACCTGAACGATTACTAACCGCTTATTTGTCATGCCTATTTCAACGTTCTTCAGTCGCATAATGTTCAGTTGCTCAACTACCATAAAACCATCTGCCGAGCCACCCGGAAACCGGGAAGGCGGCCAGTAAGAGCAGTGCGGCGCCCTGACCCTCTGAACCGGTTGATGCGCACAGGGCGGCTTGTGTCAGAATATGGCCTCTTATCAGGCCGCCTATGACCGCCTGAATTTGCCGCGGTGAGGCGGACGGTTTGATCTGGATGACCCAGACGACAACCCAGATCATCGACATGGCCGCCAGAATGACTGCCAGGGGCACGGCGTGCGGGGAGCGTAGGAGAATCACGGCCAACCACGTCGCCAGCAGGATCGGGAGACGCCAGATCATCCGGGCCGGAATCGCTGGCCGCGAGGCCGCCGCCTCACCCCGCGCAAACTGGGTGATCAGGGCGATGAACAGGGTTAATGCGATCACTGACACCAGAACGTCTGTTGTCATGGATCCCTGAAATCCGGAGGCACAAGCGCCCATCCATAAACTGAGTCCCCTGCAGAGGCCCATGGAGAGGGGCGCCAACACGGCTGAGCGTTTCCCCATTGAATTATAGAACCACGAGGCGCCGGTCACGAGAAGGCCCATGACAAAGGCGGGTCGTCCCGCTGGCAACAGCAGGAGCAGGCCGCCGACCGTGAGAACCATGGCGACGACTAACACGGCGCAGGGATTAACGGCGCCGGAGGGAATCGGCCGATTCGGACGTTCACGGGCATCGATGGAGCGGTCAAAGAAGTCATTCGCCAGCAGTCCCGCCGCATAAAACAGCAGGGCGGCGCCCAGTGTGGCTCCGACGAACGGCCACAGCGGCTCGAGGCCCAGGGCGCCGGAGGCCAGCATCGCGCCGACAAGCGGGTCACCGGGTGCCGTAAACAGGTTGGGCGGACGGAAGAGTGTTAGCCAGGCCCTCCATACGCCGGGTCGGGCTGTTCTATCGCACGTCAACGGATATATCTCCTGATGGTGTTTTCTTCGGCGATGCCGACTCCGGTCGCTTCGCATACGTTGGAAGGTACCGATAATACACCTCCAGCATCAAGGTGCAAAGTGTGGTCGTATAGACATGGGATCCCGTCTCATAATCCCCTTGTTCCCAATGTCCGTCCGCGTATTGCCGGGCGACAAGGGTCTGTTGCATTTTCCGGTTCCAGTTCATCCAGTCTGTTTTGTCCCCCGCGTGGAACTTGGCCTGGGTGACATAATAGCCTGCATAGACGCCTGCCTTGCCGGTTTCAGGCCACTCGAAATCGGCCTTTTGGAGTGTTCGGAGTCCGCTGCGCGTCTGGGGCGAGGCGCTTTTCCCGAGCATCTGGAGGCAGAGCGTGCCGACTCCCGTCATCGAGGTTTTGCCGCCTGTTGCGGTGGGGATCCCGGTTTTACCCTCGTAAACGAACCCGCTTCCATCGTGGGAGAACGCGTCAGTTTCCAGGAATCGGGCGGCGCGCGCCAACCCCTCCGAAAGACCCGGCATTTCAGTTCCGGCGATCTGGGCCGCCTTGAGCGCCTGGATTTGCCATCCCGTGACGGAGGTGTCAAAACGCTGGTTTTTCTGGTAATCATAGTCAAATCCCCCGGCGCTCTGCTGTCCATTCAGGATCACCCGCGCGCCTTTGTCCATGGCGGCATTCAGCTCAACGATCCGGGTCATGGTGAAGGCCTCCGCGATGGCATAGGTGGCGATGGCGTGGGCATAGACGTTTTTGGAAAAAAAGCCCCTTGAATCCTGCCGGGCCAGCAGGTACTTGAGGGCGCGGGTCACGGTGTCCCCGAATTCCGGTTTCCCCGGCAGTTCCCCGTGGGCCAGATAGGTCAGCAGTGCGAGGCCGGTCATCGCGGAAGGATCCTGACCCGGCCAACTGCCATCGGGGGCTTGATGGGCCTTCAGCCAGCGCAGAGACTTCTCCACGCACGGTTCGGTGATGGAAGAACCGGGTATTTGATCCAGGATTTTCTTTCGATTCCTTCCGTCCCGCCCGTCCAGTAATCCAAGTGAAGGGAGTGTTCTTCCCCTGTGAGAAGAGAGGGCCGTGTCCGTCAGGGTGGCTGCCGCTTCGGGCGCGATACCGGTATTTCGGGTGTATTCCGAGGGTCTGGCGATGCCGTCATCTGACGCCGGTGTTTTCGGGGTGGCGGCTGTGGCGGGTGCGGGGATTACGGGGATGAGCCGTTCGTGGGGGGCTGACCGTGCTTCGCCCGCGGTCGGCGCCTGGATTGGTTCCAAATCCGCGGGCGGCGACGGCGTTCCCACGGTGATGGTTACGCCATCCTGTGTCGGATGGGTGGGTGGCGGCGGCAAGAAGGGAACCCAGCAGAAGATGAGCAGGATCAGGGCCACATTGACAGCGGTGGAAAATGAGAGGGGCCCGAAGACCCGCACGAGTTCAGCTCTGGCGGTGCGATAGGCAACGGTATCCCGGCCGGCGCGCAACCCCTGGATCAACGCCGCCAGATGTTCGCGAAGGGTCTTTTTGCGCAAGACGTCCATGAAGGCATTGGGATCCTTGTGTCGTTCGGCGATGTCCAGCACCATCATGGCGATATGCTGAGATTCGCTGAACTCCATGCGGGAGGTCTGGGCATGGATCCGGATGTGCTGGCGCGCCTGTTCTTCAAAACTGAGGCGACGCGCGGGGTTGGTTTGAACCTCGGCGCGGAGGGCCACTCGCTCCTCGGGCGAGAGGGAGCCGTCGAGATATTTTTCCACCAGAAGGATGAAGTCCCGATCATTCATAAGGCCACCTCCTTCATCATGCAAACACGCAGGATATCCCGGATCCGGAACAACGCCACCGCGGTCCAGGATTCCGTCCGGTTATATGCCTTCGCCAGATCGCGCACCGACATCCCGTTGAAGTACCGGCGCTGGATGAGTTGACGCGACTCCTCGGGCAATTGTTTCAGGCACTCGCGCAAGTGATCCACATAGTCCTCTTCCCGGGCCTGGGCCTGGAGCGAATTCAGGGAGGCCTCGACCACGATCCGATCCAGAAGATCCTCGTCGGGCGAAACATACCGCGATCGGGTTCTGACCTCCTTGAGCAACAGGTTCCTGGCGATTCCCTTGACCCAGGAGAGAAACGTGCCGCGACGTTCATATTTGTGAATGATTTCGTAACACACCACGAGCGTGGATTGAAGGACTTCGTCAATCATGTCAATCGAACTGGCATGGGCGGAGAGGAAGATCCGCAGTTCCTTGCGGATCGCAAAGACCACCTCTGCGAAAGCCTCCCGGTCGCCGTTCTGCACGCGCTCAACAAGTTGATCGAGTTCTGTTTCGTTCACGGGATGATGTCCTCCATGCCGTATTACCCTGAACCGGGAGAATATTACAGGATATTAGGAGATTGCCACAGGCGGGTGAATGTGGTCTGCTCTTTAACCGGCATGAAGAGTGGTATCACAAAAATCATTCGGGAAAATGAGCGGTTCCTGAGTCATGTGCTTCAGATTGCCGGATTGGGCGCCTATGTCATGGATATTGCCAGGGGCGTCTTTGTGTCGTCCGGCATCCTGGACGAGATTTTCGGATTCTCCCCGAAGGGATTGCATACCTATGACGAGTGGGTGGCGCTTCTTCATCCGGAGGATCGCCAGATGGTGACCGAGTATTTCACCCGGGAGGTTGTCGGACAGCATCAACGGTTTGACAAGAAGTACAGGATCATCCGGGTTTCGGATGGCGAGGCACGCTGGGTTCATGGGTATGGTGATCTTGAATACGATTCTGAGAACCGGCCGGTCGTCATGATTGGCACGATCCAGGATATCACGGAGCGTAACCGGGCTGAACAGGCGCTACAGCAGAGCGAAACCCGGTACAGGGAACTCATTGCCCTCGCGGTGGACGGCATCATGTTGGGTTCGCATGAGGGTATCATTCTCGAGGCGAACCAGCGGATGTGCGAGATGACCGGTCTGACACGCGCGGATCTGGTGGGCAGGCATATCCGTGATGCGCTCTTTACCCCGGATAGTTTGGCGAATGAGCCCCTTCGGTTTGATCTCCTGCATAAAGGTGAGACAGTTGTGCGGGAGCGGCAGATTCTGCGCGCAAACGGAGAGATGCTGTTTGTTGAATTGCGTACCCGGATGATGCCCGATGGTACCTACCAGTCCATCTACCGTGACATTACCGAGCGCAAAACAGCGGAAACCCTGCTCTATAATTTCGCCGAGACACTGGCCCGGCGCGTGGAGGAGCGAACCCGGGAACTGGAGGCGGCGAATGCCTCCCTGGATAAGAGCGTGATTCAACTCAGGACGCTGGCGATGGAGTTGACCCGGGCGGAGGAGGGCGAACGAAAACGGGTGGCTGGAATTCTGCATGATCAGGTTCAGCAATCCATTGCGGCGGCCACGATGAAAATCAGCCTGCTTGGCGGCCGGATGCCTGCGGCAGAACGGACGCGGGTCATGAATGATACGCTTGCGATATTGGGCGAGGCGCTTGACGCCTCGCGTTCACTGACCGTGAGTCTGTGTCCGCCTGTGCTTCTGGAGGCGGGACTCAGGCCGGGCCTGAAATGGCTCGCGGAGTGGATGAAGGAGAAGCATGGCCTGACGGTCAGGATTGTTGGGGATGAGTCGCTCTCCGTGCCCGGTCCTCTCAACATCCTGTTATTCCAGGCGGTTCGGGAGTTGCTTTTCAATGTTGTGAAACATGCCGGGGTCAAGATGGCCTGGGTCTCTCTTGAGCGACCGCAGGCGAGCTTGTTGAGTCTCACCGTCTCGGATCATGGCAAAGGGTTTACGGGGCAGGATGCAACGACCCCGGGTCTGTCGGGCGGGTTGGGCCTGTTTCACCTGCGGGAACGTCTCATTTACTGTGGCGGCAGTCTCACCGTAACCGGCGAGAAAGGCCGCGGAACACGCGTTGTGATTGTCGTTCCCGTGGACGCGTGACAGAAGACGCATCCCGCAGATTAAGAGGTCATCAATCACGCTCGGTCACAGTGTGGCCGGGGTAATAAACGCGGCGAAGGCAAGCAGTCCTGTTTCAATCACCTCGTTACCGGTTCCGAGCAAATCTCCGGTGACGCCTCCGAACTCCCGTTTCATCCAGACGCGGAGCAGGATGGTGGCGATCAGGCCCTGAAGCAGTAAGAGGAGTCCAGTCAGACCTGACAGGGCCAGGCAGATGGCCAGGGCGGCCGTCACCGCCAGAACGAGATGTAGTGGACGCGCCTGTTCCACAAAGCCGCCGGCCTTACCGCCTTCGGGTCGGGCATAGGGGAGTGACACCGCGAGCATGACCTGCGCCGTTCGCGAGATGATGAACGGGGCGATCACGAGTCCCCATTGCTGAAGAGAAGCCAGATGGGACAGCGCCACCGCCTTCAGGAGCAGGTCGCCTGTGATGGCGGTCACTCCGAAGGCGCCGGTGTGCGGATCCTTCATGATCTCCAGGCGGCGTTCGCGGGTGCGCCCGGCGCCCAGCGCATCGGTGACATCCGCCAATCCATCCACATGCAGGGCCCGTGTGATCCAGACGGCGGTGATCATGGCGACTGTTCCGGCGCCGACAAACCACCCGTGACTGGAGAGAAGGCAAAGGACGCCTGAGACCACCAGGCCGATCAGGAGCCCGACGGCCGGGAAGAAGGGCAGGGCATCCGCCAGACAGGACGAGTCCCGACCGGGGATGGGAATACAGGTGAGGGTTCGGATGGCCGTGATGAGAGGGCGCATAATTTAATCAACAATCATCAATCTCCAATCAAAATGGTGGAGGCGGGGAGAATCGAACTCCCGTCCGCACTGGAGTCACCACAGCATCTACGCGCGTATCCGATCTTTTAATCTCGTTAGGGAAGCTGCCGATCGTCAGGCCACTCCCCTAACCAGCGTCCACGTGTTGTTTCGCCCCAAAACCCGGTCACCCAGCTCTGGAACTAACCTGCTGTAGTCGCCTCACTCCGCCTAGCAGGTGTTGGCGGGGAGACGTCACGGTAATTAAGCCGCGAGAGCGTACTCTGTGTTCGCTTCTATGTTTTTTCCGGACGTGATTAACGAGGCCAACCGGAGTCCTCGGCGCGCCACTGGGGCTTCAACCAACAC
>CAYHEL010000098.1:0-8089 GCA_964355415.1 uncultured Verrucomicrobiota bacterium
CCATAGCGAGGAGGAAACACCCGTTCCCATACCGAACACGGAAGTGAAGGGCCTCAGCGGCGATGGTACTAGAGCTTTGGCTTTGGGAGAGTAGCACGTTGCCGGATTTTTTTCAGGGCTTGTGAGCAATCACAAGCCCTTCTTTTTTTGTTGCGTCCAGGGCCGATCAATCGTATACGACGGGTCAATTCAATGACCCGTATCCATCAGTGGCCCGATCTGCGCCGCATCGCCGGCGAGGAAGCGCATCGCTTGGTTCGCGAACTCCCCAAGTCCATCCGTCCTCTCGTCGAAGCGCTCCCCATCGTCTATGAAAAAATTCCGGGCAAGGATCTCGTTGACGACGGCGTGGAGCCGGATGTGATGGGATTGTTCGTCGGCCCGGACTTCTCCCAGGAGGGCCAGGATCCCATCCCGCCCTCCATTTTCCTGTTTCTGGATAATATCCGCGACGAGGCGGAGGGCGTCCCCGCACAGTTCCGGCAGGAAGTCCGCAAAACCATTCTTCACGAAATCGGCCATTATCTCGGACTCAATGAGGATGACCTCTTCAAACGCGATTTGGATTAAGAGCATGAGTCAGGGTGAGGTGTGAAAAGATGGGGTTCAACTATTGACGCTTGATGAGGGATAGTATATCGTTGTTCCCAATTGGCGCAGGGTGTGTGTTTTTTTACTCAACAGATCGTCAAAAAGGAGTTCAGGATGAGCAAGCTGTTTCGCAAGGTGAAGGGTTTTACACTGATTGAATTGCTGGTCGTTATCGCGATTATCGGAATCCTGGCGGGTTTGCTGACGCCGGCTCTGGCAGGCGCGCGTGAAAAGGCCCGTCGCGCAACCTGTTCAAACAACTTGAAACAGTTGGTGCTGTTCCTGAAGATGTACGCCAATGACAATCAGGAAAGTTATCCCAAAAACAATTTGAGCGAATTGTTCGGAAGTTATATCAAACAGGGCGATTTGGGCATCTTCTTCTGTCCTTCGGCAAAACAAATTGTGAAAACCAGCACCACAAACAGTTTTGCGGCTGTCAATAGCGCCTACTTTTATGGTCTGGGTAAAACTGAGGCCGATGCCGCGCAGACACCGATCGTGTGGGATAAATTGGATCCCAATCCGACTACAGCCGCAGCGACTCCTACGGCGACTACATGGGGCGGTAATCATAACATGGAAGGCGGAAACATCGGATTCATCGGCGGCAATGTTCAGTGGTTTACGTCGCAGGGCGACAAGAGCAATTCGACCTGCATCCTTTATTTGACGGATCCTGCCGGTATGAACCTTGGTACGAACTTCAGTACGGCCGCTGGATTTTGATTCAAATTAGGACTAGCCGCGTTCTGGCATAATCAACCGGGGACATTTTCATGTCCCCGGTTTTTTATTGCCCCCGGCAGGGACATTCCCGCCGTTTCCAAGGACAAAAGCAAATAATACGCGTTATTGACTCCAGTGTCTTTATTACGTATCGTGATTACATGAAGCCGGTTTCACAGTCTATTGCCTGCATTGAGCAGTTTCACCTCCTGTTCCTGGATCAGTTGGGGCGGAAACTGGATAAGCGGCATTATGCGCTTAAAGGCGGGTGTAACCTTCGATTCTACCTCAAGAGCATTCGATACTCGGAAGATATCGATCTGGATGTGCAGTTGATTCCGGTGGCGTTGCTTCAGGATCGTGTCAACCAGATACTCACGGGAGTTTCCTTGGCGCGGATTCTGCAGGCGCGGGGCCTGGCCATTTCATCGTGTTCTTCCCCAAAGCAAACGGACACGACTCAACGCTGGAAATTAGCACTCACCGTAAAGGGGTCGGAATTACCCCTTCATACGAAAATTGAATTTTCAAGACGGGGAATGAGTGACCCTGTTGTTTTTGAACCGGTCGACAGTTTAATTATGCGTGAGTATCAACTCACCCCGATTCTTGCCAGTCATTATCCTGCCGAGGCCGCTTTCCGCCAGAAGATCAATGCCTTGATCCATCGCTCGCAAACCCAGGCGCGTGACGTTTTTGACCTCGCTCATTTGCTTCGATCCGGCGTGTCGACAAAAGGGATGGTTTTGCCGCCGCAATGGCGGGAGGCTCAGCAGAATGCCCTTTCCATCTCTTATGATGATTTTAAAGGTCAGGTGTTGGCCTATTTGGCCCCGGATTATCAGGCCCAGTATGATACCCGGGAGATGTGGGACGAACTGGTACTCCGCGTGGTGGAGGCACTGAAAGGAGCCGCGTCGTGAAACTGGTGGATTCCCTATCCCTGCTTCTGCGCCTTGATCAACCCGTTTTCGAAACGGCTGATGCGGCGGTTCTTCTGGGTGTTGAAAAAGCCCATGCCAGCAAAATGATCACCCGTCTGGCATCGGCGGGTCATCTCATGTCATTACGGCGGGGCGTCTGGGCCGTTCCGGGACGATTAGACGCCATGGCTATTCCTGAACGGCTGACCGCCCCGCAACCGGCCTACGTATCGCTTCACAGTGCATTATATCATCATGGTATGATTTCCCAGATTCCCTCATCGATTTATGCGGTTTCCCTGGCGCGGACCCGGCGCTATGTCACTCCCGTCGGGGTGGTTTCGATTCACCATGTTGCGCCGGAATTCTTTTTCGGGTTTGAAACTCTGGGTGAGAAGGGAATCCGGATGGCCAGCCCTGAAAAAGCGCTTTTGGACGTGTTTTATCTGGCTCCTGCCAGAACCCGGTTATTCTGCAAGCTTCCGGAAGTTGAGAGGCCGGATGGGTTTGATGTTCTGGAAGCGCGCCGCATGATTGCCAGAATCCCTTTTCCTGCGCGCCGGAGCATGGTGGCCGAACAATTCAATCAGTGGCTACGGTGAGTGACTTCCAGATTGGATTCGACCGCTGTCGCATCACCTTAAGAATCAACAACCCTCTTGTTTATGCGCGGCCAGGGGTGTATCTTCCAGATTAGTCATGAGGCTTCTGGACATAGAAAAAAAGGCGTTGACCCATGCGCTCAAAGGTATGGATGGGGTTGCCTGTCTTTATGGCTTCTGTTCAAATTCCTCCCCATGATTGCCAAAGTTGTCGTTGATGTCGCCGTTGACAAGGAATTCGACTACCTGATTCCTGACGCTTTGGCGGCCCAGGTCAAACTGGGCTCCCGCGTCAACCTCTCCTTCGGTTCCCGAACCACCCAGGGCTATGTGGTCGGGTTCAGTGCCTCCTCCGGTCATCCCAAACTCAAGGCTATCGAATCCGTGGTCGGCGAAAAGCCCTATATCGATGAGCCCCTGCTTAAGCTGGCCCGCTGGATGGGCGACTATTATTGCGCCCCCGTGGAGTTGGCGGTGCAGGCCGTTCTTCCCGGCGCCGTCCGCCACCAGAAGGCAAAGTTCAAGGAGCAGTTGTACGTCGAGGCTACTGGGCCGGATTCGGAAAAGAAAATCGTTTTGAACAGAAGCACGCAAAGCTCGCAAAGGGAAAATGGTTTTTCCGCCGGAGGCGGAGATGAAAATCCTCCTTCGCGCTCTTTGCGATCTTCGGTTCAAGAGTCTTTGACGCCCAGACAGGCTGCCGTCATGGCCGTGCTGAGTCAATATTCCGCTGGCAAGTTCCTGCACGAACTCATCACGCTTTCCAGAGGCGACTCCGCCACCGTCCGTGCCTTGGAAAAGAAGGGATTGGTTCGCATAACCAGGCAGGCCGCGATGCGGGATCCATTTTCCAACCAGACGATTCTTCGCACCGAACCGCTTGTCCTTATGCCTGAACAGGCCGCTGCGCTCGAGCGGATCAAGGTCGCGATGGATAGGCACTCGGCGGGAAAAGATGCCGAAAAGGCTCCTACAGCGTCATCCGTCATCCTCCTCCACGGTGTGACCGGCAGCGGCAAGACAGAGGTTTACCTCCAGGCCATTTCCCACGCCCTTGAAGGCGGGCAGGGCGCCATCGTCCTCGTCCCCGAAATCGCCCTCACGCCACAAACCATCGAACGCTTCCGCGGGCGGTTTGGCGACACCATTGCCGTTCTTCACAGTCATCTCTCCGATGGTGAACGCCATGACGAGTGGCATCGGATCCATGTGGGACAGGCTCGGATTGTCATCGGGGCACGCTCTGCCGTCTTTGCTCCTGTAACAAATCTTGGCCTCATCGTTGTGGATGAGGAACACGAGAACACCTATAAGCAGGAAGAGGCGCCGCGCTACAATGCCCGGGACGTTGCGGTGATGCGCGGCCATATGGAGGGTTGCGCCGTGGTGCTGGGGTCTGCCACGCCGGCTCTGGAATCCTTCAGCAACGCCAAAAAAGGAAAGTATCAGTTGGTTGAAATGCTGCACCGGGTCGATCATCGCGCCATGCCGGTTATGCGGATTGTGGATATGCGGGTCGAGGCGGAACGCACAGGGAAGGTCTCGGTTTTCTCCCGCGACCTGGTCGATGCCGTGCGGTCAAGGCTGGAAAAGGCAGAGCAGGTGATCCTGTTTCTGAACCGTCGCGGCTATGCCTCCTCCCTGGTATGCCCGAAATGCGGCGTCGTCGCAAAATGCAACGATTGCAGCGTCGCCTTTACCTATCACCGGCAGGATGAGACCCTGAAGTGCCATATCTGCGGGATTTCCTGTCCGGTGCCGATCCGGTGCCCCGGTTGCCAGGATCCGGCCTTTAAGTTTGCCGGGATCGGAACCCAGCGCGTCGAAGTGGCGGTCGGGAAGGTCTTCCCCGGCGCCAGAGTGGTTCGAATGGATGCCGACGCCACTCGCGGCAAAGATTCCCACGCCCGCATTCTGGGCGACTTCAGAACCGGAAAGATTGACATTCTGGTTGGCACCCAGATGATTGCCAAAGGGCTTGATTTCCCCAATGTGACCCTGATCGGGGTTCTGAATGCCGATTTGAGTCTGCATATGCCTGATTTCAGGGCTGGAGAGAGGACTTTTCAACTTCTCACCCAGGTGGCAGGCCGGGCGGGGCGGGGTGAGATTCCCGGCGAGGTGATTGTCCAGACCTTCACCCCGTTTCATCCGGCCATCCAGGCGGCCAGGAGACTGGATTATGACGGATTTTGCGACCAGGAGAACGAATTCAGGAGAGAACTGGGGTATCCGCCCTTTGGACATCTGGTCTGCGTCGGAATCCGGGGGACGGATCAGGCCAAGGTGTTGAGCGCCGCAGAGCAATTCGGGAAGGCCCTGACTCCCTGTCTGCCGTCACGGGTCGTGGTCGCCGGGCCTTCGCCCGCGCCCTTGGAAAAGGCGAAGGGGCAATTCAGGCACCAGATTGTGCTACGAGCCCCCTCCGCCAAGACCATCACCGGTCCTTTGCGGGACGCCGTGAAAGAGTTCCGCTGGCCATCAGGTGTCACCCTTTCGATCGACGTCGATGCCGTGTCGTTGATGTAAATTTTTCTCGATTGAGCTGTGATTGTTCTTGTTTTCGACAAGGCGATTCGCAATAATAGCTGAATGGTAGGTGGACTATCTTGACGGTGTTTTGACTGGTGTTTCCTTCATGGAAAGGGTTCTTGCTTATGTCATTCCTGTGGCGAACGATGGTCGGTTCCTTGGGTCTTCTCATCTGTTTAACGGGATTCATGTCCGCCCAACAGGTTCCTGTTGAGCGATCCTCGACTCCGCCTGTCCCTCCGTTGCCCGCGATGGCGTCTCCGACCGTCAAGGCGGCGGTGACGAATGATGCGCCCGTGACGAATGATATGAACAATGTGTGGTCGAAATATCCCTCAGCCGTCGAGGCCCCCGGAACGCATCATCTCGTAACCAATGCGGCCGGTGTGAGTGTTCATCAATTCAACATGCAACCGGTGGTTACCAACTTGACGGTGTTGACGAATGATCTTCCCGCTATTCAGCGAAAAATGGCCGCCTATGAACAGGAGATGAAGGATCTGCCGCAACGTGGGAATATATTGCGCGAAGCGTGGATACAGGACGCCAAAATCATGGCCAATATCTGCAGCAATTTCGTTCCGGCGGATGTGGCTGGTCAGACGATCAAGGCGCGGATTGACGCTCTCGAAAAAGAGCTCAAGCCCCTCCGCGAGGAGATGAAGAAGAGGTTGCTGGCCGATCCCGAGTATATCAAGGCGAAAGCCAAAATGGATGAAGATGCCGCAGCCTTTAAGGCCATCTCGGATCGGAAGGCCAAGATTCGGGAAGAGCGGGGCGCTCTGGCTCCCCAACTTTATCAGATCAACGAACTCAAGAGACGGGACTTGAATAGGCATCCTTTGAAAGGCGAACTGAAGAAGGATGAACCCAAGACCGTTGCGCCCTGAACCGGGTTGATGTGAACAGGCGGACGGCATCTCTTTTTTTCACAGGCACTTGGATGATGAGGACACAACCTATGCGCAGCTTCTTTAAGAGAGTTGTTTGGCAGGTCGCGTTTCTAGGCCTGATGGCATTTGTTGCGCAACCGGTTTTCGCCTTCAAGGCGGACGGTTCCGGGACACCGGCAGGACTATCGGCGCAGGTTGCTCAACCGGTGAACAAGGGCCTGTCGGCGCCGGTCTTGCAGGTGCGTCAACAGGCTGCTGCGGAGCGGCCTGATCTGGTCGTGCAGTGGGATACCCAGCACAGCGTTCCCTCTGTGGTGCGCGGTCGTGATTTGATGGGCGCAGGTCAGGGGAAAGTCGGCGTGACCGGGGCGGCGGTTCAGTCCGGGGCGGCGGGAGAGTCTCAACTGAAACAGCGCGCCATTGCCGTCATGGGAAAACTGGCCCGCCTGTATGGCATTCAAGACGCGGAACAGGAATTCGCGCCTCACTCGACCACGACCACAGGCGGCGGGTACCGCCACGTCAAACTGAATCAAACCTACAAGGGGTTGCCGGTTTTCGGAGGACAGGTCATCGTTCATTTTGATGGCAAAGGCACGGCGCGAACGGTGAACGGCGCGTATCGGCCCATGGGCGCCCTCGACACATTTCCACTACAGACAGGCGTTCAGGCGCTGGCGCTCGTCCAGGCCGATCAACTCGCCATGGGCAAACCGGCAGGCGCCGTGACTGATGGACCGACCCTTGTTGTCTTCGCCCGGAAAATGGATCCGAAACTGGCATGGCGATGTGTCATCACGTCCAAGACCGGGGAATCCGTCACAGACCGCTGGCGGTACTGGATTGACGCCAAAACCGGCGACATTCTTTTCAAGTATAACGACGTTCCCCGTGATGCCCCGATTCCCGATCTGACTCTGGGTGCGCCGGCGACCATGACGGGATCCATTCTGGCCGGAGAAGGCGGGGGAATTGCCAATGTCTCCGGATGGGTGCAGCAGGATCCCTACACTCTCGACCAGTATTACTATCTCTACAGTTTCACCAACATGTGGTATGTCCAGAATGCCGCAGGAGGGATGCATATGTTTGATCCCGACGCGGGCGACTATGCCCACCGCATCGGGACTTCCAATTGGGGAAGCTCGGATCCGACCGAGATGTCCGCCTCACGCGCACTGGAAGGCATTCAGAGAAATTACTCCACCAAGTTTGGACGAAAGAGTTTTGATGATTTGGGTTCGAGTATTCCGGTCAACGTTCACTTTGGTACTGACTATGTGAACGCGTTTTGGAATGGATACAGTCTGACGATCGGCGATGGCGACGGGGTTACCGCCAATTCTCTGGCCGTTCTCGACATCATGGGTCATGAGCTTCAACACGCGGTAACCGAATATAGCGCAGAACTGATTTACGCGGATGAGTCGGGCGCCCTCAGCGAGTCCTTTTCCGATATCTTCGGGACGTTGGGTGAATTTGCGATGGAACCTGACGGGCGCGCCAATTATCCCAATCGGGTGGCTGGAACCGCTGACTGGCTGATGGGCGAGGATTGTTGGCTCTCCAGCACGGCGCTTCGCGACATGCGTAACCCGGCTAACGTTGCCACTGTCGGCGCGGGAAACCAACAACCGACCCGTTACAAGGGAACATATTGGGATCCGAATGGGGAAGTCCACCAGAACGACTCGGTTCAGAATTTTTTCTTTTACCTTCTGTGCGAGGGGGGCCAGGGAACGAACGATGCAACGATTGCGTACAGGGTGCCCGGGGTTGGCATTTCGGTCGGCGAGAAACTGGCCTATGCCACGTTGAC
>CAYHEL010000099.1:0-8027 GCA_964355415.1 uncultured Verrucomicrobiota bacterium
CGTAGTAGATCGAGTCGTCGCCCAGCACCTGAAGCGTCCGGTCTCCCTTGACCAGAGGAGACATGGATGTCGGGAGCGATCCCTCGAACTTCGTCCTCGAATCGCCGAACGGCACGAGGTTAAAAACCTCCTCATCGCCGGATGACGTCCAGGCGCGGATTTCGATCATGTCGGCCTTGCCGACGACCGACAGGTTCTGATCCTCAAGGCGCACCTTGAGCAACGACCCCGGCACAATGATCCGCTGACTCGTGGTGAGGCCGACCTTGACTTCCGTAGCCTCCATGAGGCGCTTCATCTTCAGATCAAGATTACCTTCCAAAATCCGGCCTTCGGGGTGATTGGGCATCCGCGCCAACACCTGGCTGAGGTAACTCCGGGCCTCGGGATAATCCTCCTGTTCGTACTTGAGCCGCGCGAGTTGGTAGAACGCCTCGGTCTGCAGGGTCTTGTCCTTCCGGCGCGAGAGTTTTTCAAGCGATTCAAACGCCTTGTCATATTGTTTGGTCAGCCGATCCACCTCGGTGATGCGGAGTTCGGCCTCCTGTTTCGCGAGGGTCTCGTTGAACTCCTCGGCCGACACGATGCGTTCAAACAACGCGCGCGCCTTGGGATATTCGCGGCGCTCGAACGAAATGCCGGCGTAGGCGAGCAACAACCGGGCCCGCGTTTCCGGATCCACGGCCGTGCCGGCGCTTTCGAGCCAGGGAACCAGCGCCCGGGCCAGTGCCTCGGCGCGTTCAAACTGCTGAAGCCTCGAATTCTCCGTGATCAGCCAGATGGTGAACTTCGGGTCAAGTTCCTTGATCCAGCCGGGGATCTTCTCCGCCACGGGATCATACAACTCCAATGCGGACTGCGAATTGCCGTTATTATACGCCGCCTGCGCGGCAAAGGCAGGATAGCGCGGATCATTACGATCCACCGAGATGGCCCCGCCGGTGTTGCCCAACCCCTGCGACCGAACCGTCATCAACCCGGCGCGGAACTCGGGAGACTGGCCTGCGTCCAGGATCGCGAGCCCGGCGGAACTGATGGCCGCCGCCCGATCACTGGCCCCTTCCTTCAACGTCGCTTCGGCCCAATCAGCCAGATACCGCAGGAGTTGCGGATTCTGGGTCTGTGCCGCGAGCCGCCAGTATTCCGCCACGAATCCAGGGAAGTCCGCCGGGTTTCCCTGGCTGGCCAGGGAGGGCACGGTCAGTTTCACCACATCATCCATCCCGGCGCACCCCCACCAGGTCGCCGGAGGCGCGTCGCACACCAGGCGCCGCAACGTCTCCAGTTCCGCCCCCGTCAGATTATCGGCCTTGGCCACGCGGCCCAGACCCAGGTTCGACAGCGCCGGTCTCGCCGGCAGATTGGCGCTGATTTGGACAAAGGCATCGATTTTGGCAAAGATGTCACCGCGCTTCGCGGACTGTCCTACGGCGGCAAACCATCCCCGTCCGATCGCCACTTCGTCAAACCGACCCTTGCCCGCAGCCGCGGCGAAGGCGCTCAATAACGCCTCGCGGGCCAGGGGCGCGGTTCCCAAAGCCCTGTCGTGCCATTCTCCCAAGGCCTCGCGGGAATGGATTGGCCGCGCGTCATATCCCAGCGGCAACGTCTCGAACCCCGCCAGCACCTTGGCCGCCACACCGGCAATCTTGCCTTGCTTGTCCTGGCCCCCGAACCGCCAATAGGCATCATCCAAATAACCCGTTTTCAGGGCTTCCTCGACAAACAGGTCGTCGAACGCCGACTCAACCGGATACTTCGCGGCCAGGGGCGGACATCCCGAGACCATCCACATATAGGATACTGTCGCGCTGCGAATCTGCTCATTGGGACGGGCGGCCGTCTGGACTAGCACCTTGCTGGTGATCAGTTTATCGATCACCGCCCCAAGAACGTCCTGATTTTTAATTTCGGATCCGACACAGACCGCGCGCAAGTGATCAAACAACGGGGGCGAGAACTGATTCCGCGCACTCATATCCGTCAGCAGTTTTCCAAATGCCGCCTGATATGATTTCGCATCCGCTTCCTGATCCTTGGGAATGAGGTCCCATCGCCCATACCGGTGCCGGCTCCCCATCGCCGTGATGACCGACTGGAAACGGGACGGCCACTGGGTGAGATCGAGTTGACCCGCCTGATCGGCGATCACGTCCGCATGAAACGCCGCCGTCCCGGCCTTCTGGGACGGCGTCTGCAGAATATGAGCCAAGGTCACGGCGCCGAACGGGGTCTTCTTCACGTCGTAATCCCTCACCAGGGGATAGACCGCACGTGCGCCGGCCAGCATTTGCTCCACGTTGCCCGCACTGAGCGCGAGCGTCACCTGGGCCACTCCGCGGCACAGGGGATTAGGCGCCTTGGAAGGATCCGCCGACGACCCCGACAGGATCCTCGACACCGCGTCTTTCAACGCCGGCAACTGCCCCCTGGCCGCTTCCGCCGTGGCATCCTTGGATGCGGTCACGCTGGATTCATAACTCCGTAGCAATCCCGTCAGACTCTTACTCAGATACCGCTTCCGGACCGATTCGGACCAGGGCACCCATTCGAGGGAATTCAGCGCCGCAATCACCTGGGTTCTGTCAAGATCAGGGCTCGTCTGCCAGACCGCCTGGACATAGGCATGAGCGGCCGCGATATCAAACAAGGCCACCGGCGTACTCGCGATCAACTCGCCCCCCACGGCAGCCAGGGCCTTCACCCTGTTCTGGTCGCTCGCCAACGCGGGATTGTCCGCGTGCAACGCCTTGAACAGCGACCACAGTTCCCCGTTCAGGATGGTGTCCATGTCCTGGGCGGGCAGATAATAGCCGTCGTTCCTGACGAGGGCGCGGCAACAGGCGGCGAAGTCGTCAGAACTTGCCGCCGCGCCAATGACGGCCGCGGAACGGTTGGGAATACCCGCCAGCGCCTGCGCCTGCCTCTTGATCACGGCGGCGTCGGCATTGGGAACATAAAAGGATAAACCAACATGATTGTCTGGATTGCGGAACGGAACGGGATACTTTCCGGCCAGTTCAGTCCACTGCAGGGGAGTGAGAATGGTTCGCGAGGACGGCCAGCGCAGGATGGCGCCCCTGTCACTGTCGCCCAGTTTGCCAAATGCCGTCTGGAAGAATTCCCGCCTGGCATCCGCCTGTTTTTCCCATTCCGGCGCCCCCCCCGCCACCATTACGGACAGGATGCTGCGCAAGGTTTCGGCCGTCGGTTTGACCTCAAGCCACGCCCGCGCCGCCGCCAGGGAGGGGCCGACATCCAGCACCCGCCCCGCGCGGAACTCGAGAGCATTCCCGAGGAAGGCGCACTGGAGCGCCCGCGCCGGGGCATTGTTGATCGTGCCGGCCAACTTCAGAAAGACGCCGCCCACATCGCCGGGATTGGTCAACCCGCCGACCTGATCCAACGCCCAATCCAGGAAACGCCAGTAGTAATACCGCTCCTGTTCGATCGGCTGCTTTTCCGAGAAGGCGACGGAGAGAAGCCGTCCCATTCCGGCGAAATCACGGCGCTGTTGCGCCTCGGAGAGGAACCAGGTATCAAACCGTCGCAGCGCCGGCGACCGGTATTGATCCCTCAGTTCATTGATGGATCGATAGGCGTCCTCCTTATCCCGGAGAAGATCCACCTGGATCGACACCATGCGGGCCACCGCCCTGCGATCCGCGTCAGCCGGAGCCGCACGCAGGTAGGTCTTGTAGCGGGCGACCGCCGTGCGATAGTCCGCCGTCAGCCAGGCATTCTCCGCCGCCAGGCCCCAGACCGCCGCCGATGGTTTCGCCGCCTGGCCAAGGTATACCTTGGCGACGTCGACAGCCCGAAAAGGCTGTCCCGCGTCGCGGGCCAGCGTGAGCAACCTGATGACCTCGGATTCGGGAGCGGCCGCCCCGGCTTTCTGGAGACGTTCCGCGAGCACGGCAACATCGGACTTGGCGGGATCCGCCGTCCTGACCGGATCCGCCCGCAGGGACGCAAGCGACGACAGTGAGAGAACAACGACCAGGGATGCAATCCTGTGGTCCATGGAGATCACCCTTCTTTCATGGTTTTGACGGGCACCGCATCCGGGCCCTTGATTTTTTCCTGAATGCGCGGCAACAAGGCCTTCGCCTTCTCGGCATACCGGCTCTCGGGATACTCAAACAGCAACTGGGTGCACTTATCGTTCGCTTTCTGGTAATTACCCATGCGGAACCCCACGACGACCCACTTCAGGAGCATGCTGTCCAGGAACGCCGCATCCGGATGATCCTGAAAGACCTGGCTCAGGAGGTCGTCCGCCGTCGTGTAATCCTTGGAATCGACATAGTAATCAATCAATTTACTGAGCGAGGTTCCGGCAAATTCGCTGTCCGGATACCGCTCGGCGCACTGTTTGTAGAAGGGAATCGCCGCCGCCGGATTTCCCACCGCAGTCTTGGTCGCCCCCGGTTGATTTTCAGCCTCCACCGCCTCGGCAATCCGGAACTGGGCCTCGGCCTTGGCCAGCGAATTGGGCAACTCAATCACACTGGCGAACACGGCCCGGGCCTTCGCGTACTCTTTCCGCTCGAGGTGAATCTTGCCGATCCCGAGCATGGCCTGATCCACGAGGGGGGATTTCGGGAACAACTTGCTGAACAATTGACAGGTGGCGATGGCGCCATCGAAGTCCTCCTTGATCAGTTGCAATTCCCACTTGAGGCGGAACCCCTCCTCGGTCTGGGCCACGGGGAGCACCTGTTGGTCGCGAATGATGTTGTTCGCCTGCATGAGCCCCTGGTCGCATCGTTCCGCCGCGCCCTTGTTGAGTCCCACGCTCCTGAAGATGCGGGCCAGTTCCAGAAAGGCCATCGCCTCCACGGCATTCTTCTTGGCGCGAACCACGGGATCGGCAACGATGTACTGGGTCGCCATGGGACGGTTCTCGATCTCCCCGGACACGAGGATGGACGCGCGCGATTCGCGGGGCGTCTCGCCTCCAATGTGCCGGTCATCCACGTAGACCGTGACAATCTCGTCACCCGTCACACACTGCAATCGGCCTTCCTGATGCGCGCCGACCTCACCGGGACGAAAGGGCGCGAGATCCACTTGTCCGACAAACTTTCCGCTGCGGATGACCGACCCTGCGCCCAGTTCCTTAAGGGTCAGCGTAACCTCATCCCGCGTCTTGTAGAGGCGGAGTTCATCGCCCGCCTGCATCAACTTCTCCAGACTGCTTGCCTGGTCGCGCGCCGCCTGCTCGGCTTCCAGGTCGCGGTACCGGGCCATGATCTTGACCTGGAACGTATCGCAGGCGGGAGTCTTGTCGAGATCCGCATCCTCGAGCAGCAGGAACAGCGGCTGGTTGAGGAACGCCGCCACGGCCCGGGACTCGTGGGTCCCCAGCGTGAACGACACGGCGCCGCTCGAAACCACCTTGACCGCAGCCCGGCGCGGAACATCCTTCTCGCCGGCCTGCGTGTTGTCGTCGAGGTAGGTCACCTTGATCCCGTCGCCTCCGATGACCTGCAACACCCCGTCACCGGGCTTGGCGGCGGCAATCTCGGTGGCGATGGAACCGATGTGCAACTCGCCCTTGCCAGCCAGAGGAATGCAGGTGACGGTTTCCGTATCACCCTGCGACGTCTCGAATCTCGCCACAATCTGCTTTCCAAGTCGGGAGAGAATGGGAAGGTCGGCGTCCTCGATCTTGACGTAGAACCGGCGTCCGGCCTCCACATACTGAATCGTCGGACTGTTGGGATCCACAAAGGTGCCCACCAGCGTCAAGGCCTCGACCGCCTTCTGCCAGTTGCCCTGCGCAAAGTGGCACATACCGACGTAGTAATACGATTGGTTGGCCCAGATCGTGTTCGGGTAGTCGCGGCTGATCTTGCGCAACACGGGAAACACCGACGCGTATTGACCCGACTGATAATAAGAGACGCCGGTCAGATACAGCCCCTCCAGGAAAACCTCCAGCATCTCGCCCTTGAGCGGTTCGTCGGGACGTTCCATGGATTGAATCTGACGGAGATACTTGAGCGCCTCCTTGTGCTTGTTGGATTCCACATAGTAACGACCGAGAACCAGGTAGGCCTTGAACCTCAACGGACTGTCCGGAAACCGCTCAATCACGGTCTCCAACATCCGGGCGCCCCGCTCGCCTTCCCGTGCGGCAATGACGTCCTCGGCGGACTTGATCAACCGATCAACGCCATCCCCGCCGCCCGGCCCCCCAGGTCCCCCGCCGGGGCGCGCCACCGGGGCGTCCCCGCCGTTCTTGTCGGCCGCCAGGGCGTCTCGCTGCACACCGATACTCGTGAGAACCAGCGCCATGAGAAAAACGCCGACCCACCCTCGTGTCTTATTCGCCTGCATCCACACCTCCACCAATTTGCACACCGAGTTTCTCCAGTTCTTCGTGCGCAGAACTGGACGGCCCGCTCTTCGGGTATTTCTTCATCACCGCCCGCAACGCCGCTATGTATTGAACCCGTTGACCGGCCCGATGATACACCGAGGCAATCCGGATCGCCGCTTCGGCGTTGTGGTCCTTGAAAAAATTCTCAACCTCCCTCAATTGCCCGATCGCCTGTTCGAGTTTCCCCAGTTTCTCGTAGCACTCGGCGATCCGCCAGAGATTCCTGGGCGGGTTGTCACACATCTGATAGGCGGGAATCGCCTTTTCATACCGCCCTATCGTGAACAGCAAGTCCGCCTTGATGAGTGCCACCTTCGCCGCATAGGTCGGCGAACCACCCAGCGCATCGGCCAGCGGCAGCGCATTCTTGTCGTCCCGCACACCCGCATAGAAGGTCAACAGTTCAAACTGCCCGAGTTCCTTGTCCTGAATGGACAGACAAACGGGCTTCACCAGATCCGGCGCCGCCCGCGCCAGCCACCTGGCCAACCCGGCCTTCTCGGCATCAGGCAATTGTGACAAGGGAATCCGGTTGAACACACTCTGCCCCATTGCGGGATCCTTCAAGTCACCGTATGCCATCCTCAACAAATCGATGAGTTGCGCATTCGACATCCTGCCGAACTCCAGTTTCCCGTAGTACTCGACAACCTTGGCCTTATTCTCCTTGAAGAGTTGCATCCATTTCATGACGCGCGTATTGTCGCCAGCCTTCTGGAACTGACTGAACTGCTTATCGAGGCGTTGCGTCCATTTCGCCACGTCACGCTCGGACGCCAGGCGTAATCCGGCAATATCGACCTGAAAATCATCCCACTCCGTGAACTTCCCTTCCATCGCATCGGCCCATGACCGATAGTACCGGTCCTTCAACGCCGCCTGGTCCGCCGGAAACTGGGCATGTCGCCGAACCGCGCCCATCACCCGGTCCCAGTAATCCCGGTTCGCCTCCACCTCGCCCTCGATCGCCTTCGGGTACCCTTCAAAGGTCTTCACCGTCTTGTAGAACTCCCGTAACGCAGGCTCATCCATCTTGACCCGCACAAAATAGCGAACCGCCTGTTCAATCGCATAGTTCGCCGCCGCCGGGTTCACCGTCCTGAAATTGACCGCCACCAGTTGATAGTACCTGGCCGCATCCTCGGTCTTGTTCTGCTGCATCAGGTAGTCGCCCAGTTCGTTGAACGCCACGGCGCCGAGAGGATGCCGGCTGTATTCCTTGTCCGCCGCCATTTGCGCCCACGCGGCGACCGCCTTGTCGTTATCGCTGTTTTCCCAGTGCGCCTGTCCGGAATAAAACAACGCAGGAGCCGCGTAATTGACGACGTTGGGAAAATATTCAAGAACCTCCCGGTACACCTTGATCGCCTCGAACCGTTTGTTGTCCAGATGCAGACAGCGGGCCTTTCGCAACAACGCATACGCCAGCGCCTTCGATTGCGGGAATTCCAAAACAAAAGCGTCGTACTCGGAAATGGCGCGCCGATAGTCGCCCTTGCCGAACACCTCGTCGGCCTTCGTCAGACGATGCGCCTCAAAAGTGTCGAGGAGTTTGTAGTCCGCATTGGAGAAGGTCACCTCCGACACCCTCGTGCCACTGCCCCTGGGACCGGCCCATGTCGTCAGACCGGAAAAGAAC
>CAYHEL010000100.1:0-8011 GCA_964355415.1 uncultured Verrucomicrobiota bacterium
GGATTGATTTTGGTCTTGTCCTTGGAGAGGCCGTCATAGTCCGATCCGCGGAATGCGGGCCAACTCCCCGGGGCGACATCGAGCGCGGCTCCGGTGCCCTGGGCCGACTGGGTGGCCACCGACGCTGTGGCGGGTGATTGGGGAGTGGGTTGCGTTGGGACGGCGGGTTGGGCGGTCGCCGCAGACGGAACGATGACGGGTTGATGTGTGATGGCCACGCGGGTGTCCTCGGCCGGAATATCGGCAACATGCCGCATCCATTGGGCCAGGGCAAAAAGTCCTGCCAAGGCAAAAACAGAGGGAATCCCGAGAGTAATGAGTGTTTTCTTCATGTGATCCGCGCCTTCTCTGTCGATACTCAAAGCGGGTAATTCTACTGGAGAATGAATGGGGAAGCAAAATTATTTTAAGGATCGCTGGTTTAAGACCAGGTGAGATATTTTCTTTGGTCTTGCCGTGAAGTACTGCTATCCTACGCATACATCAAAAAAGGAGACTCACGATGAGCAAAGTCTTGGTTGTGTATTACAGTATGTATGGGCATGTGCATCAAATGGCGCAGGCGGTGGCGGAGGGGGTTCGCGAGGTGCCGGGGTGTGAGGTGATTGTCAAGCGCGTTCCGGAAACACTGCCGCAGGAGGTTCTTGCCAAAATGGGAGCGCTGGAAGCCCAGAAGAGCATGGCCAGTATTCCTGTGGCCCAGGTTTCCGATCTGGAGTCTGCCGATGCCATCATTTTCGGCACGCCTACACGTTTTGGAAACATGTGCGGTCAGATGAGGCAGTTTCTCGATGCCACAGGCCATCTCTGGCAGAAGGGGGCGCTTGTGGGCAAGGTGGGGAGTGTGTTTGCGAGCACCGCGACGCAACATGGCGGACAAGAGTCAACCCTGCTGAGTTTCCATATTTCACTGCTCCATCAAGGGATGATTGTGGTGGGATTGCCGTATGCGTTTGGCGGGCAGATGAGTAACGCTGAAATTACCGGTGGGTCTCCCTATGGCGCCACCACCCTTGCCGGAACCCAGGGTGAACGCACCCCCAGCGCCAATGAATTGGCCGGGGCTCGCTTCCAGGGAACCCACGTCGCGAAAATCGCGCAGAAACTGAAGTGATGTTGCTTCGTGGCGAAGTCTCCTTTGACGTTCGTCGGGCAAGACTTTAGACTGTGGCCGGAATTGGCTTAACGGGAGAATGGCGATGAGCCGAGTTTTGATAATCGGGGCGGGCGGGGTTGGCGGTGTGGTGACGCATAAGTGCGCCCAGATGAAGGATGTTTTCACGGACATCTGTCTGGCCAGCCGTACGGAGGCCAAATGCAAGGGTGTTGCCGCCCAGTTGAAGCGCGCCATTCAGACCGCACAGGTGGATGCCGACAATCCGCAGGAGGTCATCCGGCTTATTAAGAAGTTCAATCCGGACATCCTTATCAATGTGGCGCTTCCATACCAGGATCTATCCATCATGGAGGCCTGTCTGGCCACCGGCGTGGATTATCTCGATACCGCCAACTACGAATCGCCGGACAAGGCGAAGTTTGAGTACAAGCAGCAGTGGCGCCAGCATAAGGCGTTCCGGGATAAAGGCGTGTTCGCCCTTCTGGGCTGTGGATTCGATCCCGGCGTGACGAACGTCTTCTGCGCCTACGCCCAAAAGCATTATTTTGACGAGATCCACACGGTGGATATCCTGGACTGCAATGCCGGTTCGCATGGCAAGGCCTTTGCCACGAACTTCAACCCCGAGATCAATATCCGCGAGATCACCCAGCGCGGCAAGTATTGGGAAGAGGGCGAGTGGAAGGAGACGGAGCCCCTTTCGGTTCATCAGGCCTTTGATTTCCCGGATATCGGGCCGAAGGAAATGTATCTGATGTATCACGAGGAACTGGAGTCCCTGGTGAAGCACATCAAGGGACTCCGTCGCATCCGGTTTTGGATGACTTTCGGCGAGCAATACCTGACGTACCTGCGGGTCTTGCAGAATGTGGGTCTGACCCGGATTGATCCGGTGCTGTACGAGGGCCGGAAGATCATTCCGCTGAAGTTTCTCAAGTCCGTCCTCCCTGAACCGTCCTCCCTGGGGCCGAACTACACGGGTAAGACAAATATCGGTTGCATTTTTGAGGGCGTGAAAGAGGGCCGGAAACGGCGGCTCTACATTTACAACGTCTGCGACCATGCCGAGTGCTGGAAGGAAGTGAAAGCGCAGGCCATTTCCTACACCACCGGCGTTCCGGCGGCGATCGGCGCGAAGATGATCGTGACCGGCGTCTGGTGCGAAGCGGGTGTCTTTAATGTCGAACAGTTCAACCCCGATCCCTTTATGGAAGAACTCAATTTGCGAGGCCTGCCCTGGGTGGTGAAGGAATTGAAGCGGGGTGAGGGCAGAGTGAAGTCAGGAGACTGATATGGCCAAGCCGGATCGTCGGGAATGGTTGCAGGGTGAACTCTGCGAATGGGAACGCGAGGGCGTCATTTCGAGTGATCAGTCCAGGGCCATTTTGGCCAGGTACCCGGCTCGAACGGACGGTCTTCCCTGGGGGATGATCATCTTTTCCTGTCTGGGCGCGGTGATTGTCGGACTGGGAATCATCCTGCTCCTGGCCTACAACTGGGACGTAATACCCAAATACGCCAAGTTGACCATTGTCATGGGATCCCTTGCGGTCGTTCATGCGGTCGGACTCAAACTGACGGCAGGGGGCGGGCGTTTTCAGGCGCTGGGCGAGGGGATCAGTCTTCTTGGCACCATGTTGTTCGGCGCCGGAATCTGGTTGGTGGCGCAAATCTACAATATCGATGAGCATTTCCCGAACGCCTTCCTGATATGGGGCCTTGGCGCACTGGGGATGGCTCTGGCGATGCCCTCCATACCCCAGGCCATTCTGGCCGTGGTGTTGCTGACGGTGTGGGGGGGCGTAGAAAGAGTGGCCTTCGCCACTCCCGTCTGGGTGGTGCCGGCTTTGCTGGTGGCCCTGATTGGCCCGCTGGCCTGGCAACGACGGTCACGTCTGTTGCTGGCAGTCCTGATCCCCGCTGTCTTCCTTGCCTATGGATTCAGCATGCCAACCGGTCATGACCATGCCTGGGAACTATTCTCCACCCTGCTCAGTCTTGCGGCATTGTGCCTCGCCTTGTCGTACCTGGTCCGGACGTATGGCGCTTTCCCCGGTTCCGGGCCGGTGTTCTGGTTTTTCGGGGGCAGTGTTTTCATGGTGATGCTGTACCTGCTGAGTTTCCCCGCCCTGGCCCGTGAGTTCTTCCATTGGAATCGGAACGAGGTGACGTGGGCCGGTGTTGTCTATGGTCTGATTCCCCTGGCTCTTGCCTTGTCGGCCTGGGGTGCGGTGGCGCGTCTGAAAATGACCGGGATCGTGCCGCGACAGGAGGGAGACGCCGGACCTGAACTGTTTCTCATTCCACTGACCGTGATACTGGGTGTTTTCAATCTGTTGATCCTGCATCGGGTTCACGATTGGGCGGTCGCCGGGCCGTTCAATCTTGTGTTTATCGGCTTGGCGGTCTCGTTGATGACACGGGGTTGCCGCGAGGGGCTGATTAAACAGACCGTCCTGGGGTCTGTCTTTCTGGTGCTGATTGTCGTGGCTCGGTATTTCGATCTCTTTGAAAGTCAGTTGGTGCGTGGCCTGGTCTTTGTGGTGATGGGCGCACTCCTGCTGGCGGAAGGGTTCTTCTATGCCCGGGCAAAGAAACAGAAGGTGGAAGGAGGCGCCCGATGAGAATCAAGTTGATGATCATGGCCGTGGTGCTTCAGGTTCTGGTTCTGGTCTACATGGCGGGTGAACGGGAATGGATTATCCGGAATGGAACTATCGTGCATCTCCAGACGGCCCCGCTGGATCCCCGTGATCCGTTCCGGGGTAATTATGTCAAACTCGATTATGCGATGAACCATGTGCCGACGAACAGGCTTCGTGGCGTGTCGTTCATCAAACGCGCGGAGCATGAACGACAGAGCCTCAAGGGAAAACAGGTCTATGCCGTCCTGCGAAATTCCGGCGGGGCCATTTCCAGTCTGGACTATGTGACTGATCAAAAGCCGGATGACGGATTGTTCATCCGGGGACGCATCGATGGTTACTGGTATTGGGGTGGGGGCGAGGTGATGATTCCGGTGCGATACGGGTTCGAGGCCTTCTTCATGCAGGAGGACAAAGCCAAGGCCCTGGAAGGCCAGAGGCGGCGTGATGGCATCCAGGTTCCGCTGGAGATGGAAGTGGCGGTGTCCGGAAAAGGGGTTTCGGTGCTTAAGGGGTACAGGTGGTCCGCCGTGGGTATAGGGATGAAACTGGAGATGGTCTCCCCGACGAACCGGCAGGTGCGCGCGGCGACGATCCAGTTGGTGAATGTGTCGTCGAACGACATTGCCATCATCGATTTGCCGGGTGCGCAATCGCTGGCACTGGAAAATGACTGGCTCCGGTCATGGGGTAATCGTGACTGGATCTGGGTGATGGCGGACAAGCCGCGCGCCCAGGTGACCGATGATCATGTGGTCATGCTCAAACCCGGCGGGCAACATGAGATCCATGTTGACCTGACTCAACCCCACTGGTTTGTGTCGAAGGGAAATGAGCAGGCAAAATCGCTCCGTGACCTGCAGGGCGGGAGCATGTTCCGCCTGATTTACAGGCCTCCCGATCCCGGGGAATGCCAGGGTCTGAAACACGCCTCCTTGATCTGGCACGGCGAACTTCCCAGTCCGGCTTTTGGCGGCGGACGGGTGGACTGAAGTCTTCACCGATCTCCTGTCAATTCAAACGAGACCGGGATACGGCGGTGGGAGGAGAGGAAGGCGGCCGGGAGACCGGAGACGCGGTGAACGGATTGAACGGCTTGCATAACGGAGGCGTCCATGACCTTGTTTCCCGAACTGTTGATCATCCGGCTTCCGACAATGGCGCCGTCGGAACTGAAGGTCAGTTCAACTTTGGTGACCAGTCCGGCGATACCGATGGTTGTGGGTTGATTCCAGGCCCGGTAAAGGGCCTGGCGAACCATGTCGAGCACCACGAATTCCTGGGAGACCGGCGAGCCGTCTCCGAATTTCTGGTCGCCGTTCAACAGGCGCCGCATATCGGCCTCTGAAAGGCTGGACTTATTCCCGAGGTGGGCGCCCCGTTCAAGCAGTTTGCGGACTTCCTCGGGGGTCAATTTTCCTTTGCCATTCGGAAGTGGACGTTTCACGAGGGTCTTGCTGATCTTGATTTTGCCGGTTTCCTTGACATCGGGTTTTCTGATGGGTTCGGGTCTGGTTTTCTGTTTCACCGGTTTGCTTTTATCCAGCAGGGGAATCTCATCTTTGTCAGGCGGAGTCTCGTTCTTCTTCTCCTGTGTTTTTGTCTCGGGTTCCTCGCGGGGCTGGAGTACGTGTTGGGACAGTTCCGTTGGGGTTTCGTGTGAATCAGCAGGCGGGGGCTCGACCATGAGTTCCATCGGTTTGCTCATGTCGGTCACCGTGCTGTCGCAACCGTGGATAAAGGAGATGGCGAAAAGCATACCGATGGCGAGTCCATGACCCAGGGTCACGAACAGCAATTCACTCCGGTAGTTCTGATGAGAAGAAGTCATGAAACGGGACATACATAGCAAAAGCGCCGGGGATAGAAAATACAAGTATGATATTATATGAATGAGGATTGCCCTGACCGGGTGGATCGGGCCTGTTTTGCTCAGTCCTTGACCTTCCCTCCGGATTTCCGCATGCTCCCCGACATAGATATCCCTGGAGACATTCATGCACTACGGTTGCGCCTGGTACCCCGAACACTGGACCGAAAAGGAATGGGAACGCGACCTGAGCCTCATGCGCGAGGCCAATATGACGGTGGTTCGCATCTGCGAATTCGCATGGAGCCGCATGGAACCAACGGATGGCGCGTTTGATTTTTCCTGGGTCGATTCGGCCATTGCCGTTGCTCAGAAACACGGCCTATCCGTGGTGCTGGGGACTCCTTCTGCTGCTCCACCTGCCTGGATGACCTCTGCCCACCCGGAGGTTCTGCGCGTCGATCCCGACGGACGTCGCAGCGCTCACGGGGCGCGTGGGCACTATAACCCATGCAGCGCCGTCTATCTGCGTTATTGTGCCAGGATTGCAGGCGCCATGGCCGAACGGTATGGGCGGAATCCAGCCGTCATCGGTTGGCAGATTGACAATGAATACTGGCCCTTTTCCTGGGATGAAGAAAGCAAGGCGCAGTGGCATGCCTGGCTCAAAAACCGTTATGGCACGGTTGAGAACCTGAATGCCCACTGGTCGAACGCCTATTGGAGTGAAGAGGTTCCCTCTTTTTCCCACGTTCCCTATTTCCTGAATTGGCAGAATCCCTGTCTGGTGAAAAACGTGCGCGAGTTTCAGACCTGGGTTTTTCGGCGCTATCAGGCAAACCAGATCGCGGCGATACGCCAACACGCCCAGGCGCGTCAATGGATCACCCATAATTTCCACGGCGCCTTTCAACACGGAGACAACAGTGTCCTGGCTGAGGATCTGAGTTTTGCCAGTTACGATCCCTATGTTGGCACAGGCCACCTGGATTACGAGGACATGGGATGCCGCCTCGACATCACTCGAGGACTCAAGCCGGGCCACAACTTCTGGGTCATGGAAACTCAACCCGGCTCCGTGAATTGGAGTCCCCTCAACAATTCGCTTGATCCCGGCGAGGTTCGCCGCATGGGCTGGCATCAGGTCGGCCATGGCGCCGATGCCGTTCTCTTCTGGCAATGGCGTTCCGCCCTGGGGGGCCAAGAGCAATATCACGGTTGCCTGATTTCCCCCTCGGGCCGCCCCCGTCCCATTTACGCAGAGGCCCAATCTCTGGGTCAGGAATTCGCCACCGTTTCCACGATTCTTGATGGCACCACCGTCCAAACTCCAGTCGCCCTGTTGTGGTCCTGGAATGACCGTCATGCCATTGACTTCCAACGACATCACAAGGATTTCGATCCGGTCGTGCACCTGCGCGCCCATCACCGCGCTCTGCGGCGTGGCGGTCTTGGGGTTGATATTCTGCGCCCTGACGCCGATCTATCGCGGCACCGACTTGCCGTCGCGCCCCACCTGCACCACCTTGATGACGCCCTCGTTCACAATCTGCTCGCCTGGATCAAAACCGGTGGCCATCTCGTCCTTGGACCGCGTTCCGGATTCAAAGATCTGCACGGCGCCCTGCTGCCACAGGTTCAACCTGGTGATACCTTCGCCGCGGCCCTGGGCGGCCATGTGGAAGACTATTACGCCCTTGAAGGTCCCGTAGTACTTCAAGGACTCTGCGCAGGCGAAACCATCATCTGGGGCGAATGGCTCCAAGCCGACGCGGCCGACACCGAAACCATCGTCAGTTACGGCGCCGGTCATGCCTGGCTTCAAGGCAAGGCCGCCATCCTCAGCCGCCGCTATGGCAAGGGCAGGATCACCTATTTAGGCTGCTGGCCGACTCCGGAAACCATGAACGGCGTCATGGATTGGTGCCTGGCGCAGGCGGAGATTCCCCATCCCTGGCCCAACTTACCAGCCCACGTCGAGGTCTCGACCCGCGTCGGCAATGGCCGGGCCATCCACATCATGTCCAATCACGGTTCGAGTCCTGCCCGCGTTCCCGTTTCGAGGATCATGCGCGATGTTTTGACCGGCCAACAGCATGAAGGACATTGTGAACTGGCGGCCAATGCCACGCTTGTCCTGATGGACAGTTGATTACGGCGTCAGCAGGGTGGCCGCCAGAATGTCAGCCACGTCACTGGCGGGGCCGCGAAGTTTCAGGGTGACGGTGCGGTCGTCCTGTGAGACGTCGCTCATGCCGGCCAGTTTGGCGACCGGGCTCGAACTGTCCGTTAAACTGGCGGACACCATCAATCCGTTCAGGATCTGGTGGATCTGTGTGGCGGCATCCGGCGAGACGGCCCTCAAGAGGATGGCGCCGTCCACGATGCCCTTGGTTTCCGACAGTTGCATGACCGCCGCTTCCGTGCTCTTCAAGATCA
>CAYHEL010000101.1:0-7985 GCA_964355415.1 uncultured Verrucomicrobiota bacterium
AGAAGGATCGCGCCCTGTGCGGGTATCTTCGGGGCGAATTTGCCGATACTCCCTGCCTGAAACTGATCGAGGGAGATGCGCTAGACATTGACGAAGACTTTATTCAGCGGGAGGGGATCACCAAGGTTGTATCCAATCTGCCGTATTCCGTGGGGAGTCGTGTCCTGATGAACTTCTTTTCCCTTGCATGTCCGCCGGCGCATATCACGGTCATGGTTCAACTCGAGGTGGCGCAACGTCTGGCGGCTGGGCCGGGGGATGAGGATCGCGGGCTCCTCGGGGTTTGGGCGCAACGTGTCTTCTCGGTCAGAACGGTTAAGGTCGTCAGTCCCAATTGCTTTTATCCGCGGCCCCAGGTGAAGTCCGCCGTGGCAGTTCTGGAGCGTTTACCCATGGCCTTCGTTCAGAAAGGCGATCGGGTCCTGTTCCGTGAATTGACCAAAGGCGCTTTTTCGTTCCGCCGGAAACAGATGGCCACGATCATGACCCGGTTGGCTGCGAAGCTTGGGGTCACGGTCGAACAGGCGGTATCGGTTCTGACGGAAGTCGGCCTGGATCCACGGATCCGGCCGGAGATGCTGACGGTTGACCAGTGGCAGTCCCTGGCGGATGGGCTGCTGAAATATAAAATTTGAAAGATGAGATGGACGACATGAGCGGAGAAACAGTAACCCCGATGATGGCGCAGTACCGGCAGATTCGCGGGAAACTGCCTGCCAATACAATCCTGTTTTTCAGGCTGGGCGACTTCTATGAGATGTTTTTCGAGGACGCCAAGGAGGCCGCCCAGATATTGGATATTACGCTGACGCGCCGCCAGGGTATCCCCATGTGCGGTGTTCCTTTTCATGCGGCGGATGGATATCTTGCCAAACTCATCCGAGCCGGCAAGAAGGTGGCCATCTGTGACCAGGTCGAGGATCCCGGCACGGCCAAGGGGATTGTCCGCCGCGAAGTAACGGGGATTGTCACGCCCGGGACGGTCATGCAGGACGCCATCCTGACCTCGGTACAGAATAACTATCTCGGTGGATTTTGCCGTTGCGGTGATGCTTTTGGTCTGGCGATGCTCGACATCTCCACCGGCGCCTTCTGGGTCGAGGAGTCGCGCGACGCCTCGTTGCTAATTGACACACTCAGGCAGTCCCTTCCCCGCGAATGCCTGGTGCCCTCCGAGCAGATGAACGAGCCGGCGGTGAAGTCGCTTGCGGCCTCGCTGGGTGGAGTGATTGTGAACGGCTGTGAAGACTGGGTGTTCCGGTTCGACGTGGCCAGGGATCGCCTGACCCGCCACTTTGCCGTGCATTCCCTGGATGGTTTTGGTTGCGAACACAAGCCCGCCGCAGTTGGCGCTGCCGGCGGAGTCCTCTATTACGTGGAGGAGGAGTTAAAGCGAAGCGTCAAGCATGTTCGTTCCCTGAGGGTCAGCAATCCGTCCGAATACATGACTCTGGATCAGGCTACCTGCATGAATCTGGATCTGGTACCGCGCCGGTCGGAGGAGCGGCGTGGTTCGGTGACCTTGCTGGGTACGCTTGACGAAACGAAGACCCCGATGGGCGCCCGGTTGATCCGGGATTGGATTCTCCGGCCTCTCGCCGATGTGGAGGGTATCGAACGGCGTCTGGATGCCGTGGAGGCGCTGACGCGGGATCGGACCCTTCTGCATGAAATTCGTGACCGGTTTGCCGGGATCCGGGATCTGGAACGGCTGGTCGCACGATTGAGCGCGGGGAGCGGGAATGGGCGGGATTTGCGCGCCATGGGGTCCTCGCTATCCGCCCTCCCGGACATCCGCAGGCTGGTTGAAGGGCATGGCGTTGATTTGTTGCGAACGCTGGGGCAGGGGATCGTACTGTTGCCCGAGGTGCAGGCCCTGATCGAGCGTGCCATTGAAGATGAGCCCCCGATCCCTGTGAAGGAGGGAGGCCTGATCCGGAAAGGGTTCAACGCGGAACTCGACGAGTTGCGTGTGGCGGCCACCGAGGGACGCCAATGGTTGGCGGAGTTCCAGATACGGGAACAGGAGCGAACCGGGATCAAGACGCTCAAGGTTCGTCACAATAATATTTTCGGGTATTACATCGAAATCTCGAAAGGGCAGTTGGCCCATGTGCCGGAGGATTATATCCGCAAACAGACCCTGGTCAATGCGGAGCGGTTTGTAACACCTGAAATCAAGGAGTATGAGAAAAAAATCGTGGGCGCCCAGGAACGATCCATGGCCCTTGAGTATGACCTCTTCGTCGCGATCCGGGATCAGGTTGTCGGGCATACGGCGGGCATTCAGGCCACGGCCCGTGCCCTGGCACAGTTGGACGTTCTCGCCACGCTGGCCGAACGTGCCGTGATGTGCCGTTATGTCCGCCCCCGGATCAGCACGGGCGACACGCTTTCCATCAAGGACGGCCGTCATCCGGTGATTGAGCGCATGCCGGAAACCGAGAGGTTTGTGGCCAATGATACCCTGCTGAACGGGACCGATCACCAGTTGATTGTCCTGACCGGACCCAATATGGCGGGAAAATCCACATACATCCGGCAGGTTGGATTGATTGTGATCATGGCCCAGATGGGTTCATTCGTGCCCGCCTCCGCGGCGGAGGTCGGGGTGGTGGACCAGGTCTTTACCCGGGTCGGCGCCAGCGATGACATTGCGCGCGGACGCAGCACCTTCATGGTTGAGATGCAGGAAACCGCCAATATCCTGAATAACGCCACGCCGAGGAGCCTGATCATTCTGGATGAAATCGGACGGGGAACCAGTACCTTTGACGGTATCAGCATTGCCTGGGCGGTTGCGGAATTTCTTCATAACAACGAAAAGGCCAAAGCCAAGACGCTGTTTGCGACCCATTATCATGAACTGACCGATCTGGCCCTGACGATGGGCGGCGTGAAGAATTACAACGTTGTGGTCAGCGAACGCAATGACCAGATTGTTTTTCTTCGCAGGATCGTTCCGGGTTCGGCTGATAAGAGTTACGGAATCCAGGTGGCGAGACTCGCGGGTTTGCCCGGCGAGGTGATTGATCGCGCCAAGGAGATTCTTGCCAATCTTGAAGAGGGTGAATTCAGTGAGGCGGGCCAGCCCAAGTTGGCCCGGCACAAGCGAAAAGGCCGCGACAGCGGGCAACTGTCCCTGTTCGGGTAAATAAAAAAGGCCGGGATTTTTATCCCGGCCTTGAGCCATCCATTACGGCTGAATTACCAGCGGCGTTCGCGACTTCCGCCGCCACCGCCACCACCTGCGCCACCCTCAGCGCGGGGACGCGCTTCGTTGACCTTCATTTTGCGACCACCCATGTCCACGTCGTTCAGGGTGTCGATCGCCTTCTGGGCCGCGACGCTATCAGGCATCACCACAAAGCCGAAACCCTTGGAGCGGCCTGTTTCACGATCCTGAATGATGTTGACGGACTCCACCACGCCATACTGTTCAAATTGTACGCGCAGATCATCCTGAGTTGTTTGATACGGCAGATTTCCAACGTAAATATTCACCTTGTCTGTACTCCAAATAATAACTACTTCTAAAACAATTACTAAAAAACCCAACAATAAATAAAGTCACCCACTATTTTCTTCAGTCTCCAGCCTGCCCTGCACCTCCATCAATCACCAGACCGAACCTCCGGTCTAAAACGGGGAAAACATATAGAATACCGGCATTCCCCGCAACATAAATTATTTTTGTTTTTTTGGAGCGACCCAGAAATCCTGCCCGGGTCCTTCCACGGAGATGAGGACGGCGCGGACATTGGCAACGGGAATACTGGCCTCCACCCTGGCCGCCAGACATCGGGGGTCATTTGAGATCCAGGCCCACATCCGCCCTTTTCGGACAAAGAGACCGTTAAAGGCGGCCTCCGGTTCAATCTTCATGCATTCCACGGGATCATAGCGGGGCAGATCAACGGATTCCTTTTTATTAACCGTGATCCAGAGGTCGTAAATCTTTTCATCAGCCATGACCTTGTAACGGTCGCGTTTCCCGGGGGCAAAGCGTTGGTTTCTCATAAAGTACATGAAACTTGGAATATCGCGGGTATCCGCGTCGATTTTGAAGATACGGGTTTCCCGGGTGATTTTGGACTCCCAATTGGCGACGCGGTTGATCCGGTCGAAACGGGTGATTTCATGGTGGCGGCGTGAGCCTTCGCTCATGTTCTTGGTAAACTGAACCGGGAGGAAGGTGGTGGGATCGATGAGGCTTTCGATCACGTCATTGACGGGATAGATTTTTTCAATGACTTTATTTGAAACCGTCCTGAGTCGGATTGCCAATAGGCGTTGCCCCTCGAAGTCCGCCCACTCCGTCCAGGCGACCGCCGAGCCGACCGGGATCATGCCCCAGTACAACTTGTAGGATAATTTTTCTCCAACGGGCCAGGTGAACCCGGCCAGATAATTGGTGTCTGTGTTGCCCCATGAGTGGAAGACCGTTAACAGGCCCAGAACGAAGCATGACACGATTCTGCTCATGCGGATAGAAAGCCTGAAAACAGGGGGTTTGTCAACAGAACCTGTATCAGAAGGGGGGATTATAAGAACCGTTGGATTGACAAGCGTGCCTGCGCAGTGCGATACTGGAGTGATTATTTTGAGGAACCAGAGTGGAACCCGTTATTGTCCAACGATCTGAGCATGACCTGAGTCGCGAGAATATCAGTCCTGAGGCGCTGAAGGTGCTGTATGGTCTTAGGGATGCCGGCTATGTGGCCTATATCGCCGGAGGGGGTGTCCGCGATCTTCTCTTGGGCCGCCAGCCCAAGGATTTTGATATTGTGACCGATGCCACCCCAAATGAAGTCAGGCGGGTGTTCCGTAATTCCCGGTTGATCGGCCGCCGATTCCGTCTTGCGCATGTATTCTTCGGAAGGGATAAGATCGTTGAGGTGGCCACGTTCCGTTCCAATCTGTCGCCGGATGCCGCCGACGCGTCGGATTTGTCTGACACGTCAGACGTGTCAGACTCGCCTGACCGTCCCCCCTCTCCGGAATCGTTACACCACGTTCGTCGGGATGACGGGCTGATTGTCAGGGACAATCTGTTTGGGACGCCCCAGGAGGATGCCCTGCGCCGTGACTTCACGATTAACGCTCTTTTTTACAATATTCGTGATTTTTCGCTCATCGATTACGCGGGCGGTTTGGAGGATCTGAAAAAACGGGTGATCCGGTTCATTGGCGATCCCGGAGTGCGGTGCGTGGAGGATCCTGTCCGGATGGTGCGTGCGGTGCGGTTCGCGGCGATGCTCGGTTTTGAGTTTGAGCCCGCCACGGCCGAGGCGATCCATGAGCACCACGGGAAACTGGCCCTGGCCAACCGATCCCGGCTCTACGAGGAAGTTCAAAAATTGTTCTTCTGCAAGGCCGCCCGGCGTGCCTATGAATTGCTCCGTGAATTCGGACTTTACGGGATGCTATTCCCGGATGTTAACACCTGGCTTGGCCCCTCCACAGGAACCACGGAATGCCAGCGTATCAGCGACGCATTGCGTCAGATTGACGAATGGCGGCAGGCGGGTCGCGAGGTGTCGCCGGCCTTGCTGTTTGCGATGATGTTTGGCGGGATGCACGAGTCGCAGGCCGGGGAGTTGGCCAATCAGGGGCAGCACAGGGGACTGGCCCTGCATTCGGTGACCATGGAGCATTTCGGAGGACTCACCGAACGCGTTCAGGTTCCGAAGACAGTGCGGTTTCGTACGGCCGAGATTCTGGCGTCCCAGCCCCGATTAACCGCCGATGGCGGACGAAGGGCGAAACCTCTTGCCTCTCGCGATTTTTTCCCCGAAGCCGTCGCCTATCTGGAGTTTATGGTTCGATTGAATGGCGAGCATCGCGAGGCGCTTGAACAGGCTCTGGCGATTCGGTGGGAGCCACGTGACGAACGGCATGGCGCCGGGGGAGATGATCGGCGCCGTCCCCGACGTCGGCGACCGGGCCGCTTTTCGTCCCCGAGTAAAACGCCGGCGCAGGGGTAAGCGGTTCCCGAGTCCGTGTATTGAGTCTTGTGCCAATTCGGGTGATGTGATACAAAGCCCGCCCTTTTACAAGGAAATCCGATATATGGAAGCATTAGCGCATATCCCGATGGGCGAGGATCAGTTTGAAGATTGGTTTCTTGCCAGGATCACCGATCCCAACATGCCGGTTGACGACATGCTCAAGGCGCTCTGCGAATTGCGCAGGGCAGGCAAGACCGACCAGACGAATAGTTGGGCGGAACTGATGGAGGATGCGCTGATCGAACTGGGCCAGGCGGAAGGAGCGGTCAAGGTGCTTCGGATGCGGGCGGGTTGGAATTTCGGGAATCCAGTGTTCCGAACCCTGTGCGCCAAAAAACTGGCGACGATCCATCGAAATGACCCTGTCAGGAAGAAGTTTGTCGCCAACCTTGGGCTGGAGAAGGGGGTTGTCCTGGACGAGTGTTTTCGCCGCCTGGATACGCTTCAGACCCTGAAGCCCGGCCTGCTTTGCGTGGACAAGACCTGGGGAGTCGGATCGATCCGGAAAGTCGATGCTTTTTATGAGCGCGTGACGATTGATTTCACCCGGAAAATGGGGCACGAGATGTCGTTTGCCTATGCCGCCGAGGCCTTGCAAATGGTGGATGACGAACATCTCCTTGCCCGAAAATACAAGGATGCCGTGGCCCTGGCATCCCTTGCCGAGACGGAGGCGGCGGAACTGGTGCGCATCGCGTTGCGCAGTTACGGACCGCTCCCCGTGGCCCGGTTGCAGGAGATTCTCTCCGATGGGATTGTGAAACCCGAGGGCTGGAAACTATTCTGGGATACCGCGCGGAAAGCCCTGAAGGCCGATCCCCTGGTGGTCATCCCCGCCAAACGCAATGAACCGATTACCCTGTTGGACAAGGCCAAGGCCTATGATGCATCCTGGTTTGCCCTCCTGGCGGCGGAACGCACGGCGGAAGGGGTTTTTGCCCGTCTCGATGAATTGGCTGACAACGCCAAGCCTGACGACCTTGAGCCGTTTGGCCGCCGGGCCATCGGCGAGCGCCTCGCCTTCCTGATGAAGGGATTCGGCGACAAGGACATGAGTATCCGGGTTCAGGTTGTGGTGCTGGCCCGGGAGTGGAAGGTGGCGGCGGAACAGGTTGACTGGGAGCGTGAGGCCGACTTGCTCGTCGGCCCCGCCACATTCATGGCGGCAGCTCAGGCGATTACCTCGAAACGACTGGATGCGCTTCTGAGGTTGCTGGTCGAGTTTGACAGCGCCCGCCTGTACGGCACCATCACCTCCTCGATTCCCGAGATGACGATGAATGTGCTCAACGCCTGTGTTGCCTTCATGCTCGACCGGGATCAGGATGCCGCCTGTGGCGCGGTTTTCCGGGAACTGGTCGGGATGCGCAAAGCCGGGGTCGAGGTTCTGTTCTGGCTGGCACGCCGTCCGGATCGGATGGAGGCATGGGGCCTGGGAACGATCGGCGACCTGGCTTTTCAGATACTGCCGGCCCTTGAGAAGACCTATATGGGCGAACGTCTGCGGGCCGCCAATCAACTCTCCGAACTGGTGGAGCAGCGTGAATGGCTGGAGGCGGCGGCACGGGTGATGAACGATGTCCAACGGTCAAGTTTCGTTCGCTACCTCTACGGCGCCATGGGTAAGGTGCCTGTGGATACTCATGCCATGATCGGGCGCATGGTTCGGGTGTATCCGGAACTGGCGGCCATCCTGTCCTCGCGACGGGATGAGGACGCGCCGCCGGAGTCTCCCAAGGGCGGATTGACATCCTGGCGCTCCTATCGGCAGCGCCAGAAACTGCTCGAGAAGATCGTCAACGAGGATATCCCCAAGAACAGCCGGGATATCGGCGTGGCCCGGAGTTACGGCGATCTTCGAGAAAACTTCGAGTACAAGTCCGCAAAGGAGCAACAGGGCATCCTGATGCGCCGCAGCGGGGAGTTGGATCAGGATCTCAATACCGTCAAGGGCACGGATTTCTCCAATTGCCG
>CAYHEL010000102.1:0-7963 GCA_964355415.1 uncultured Verrucomicrobiota bacterium
CCATCACGGTCCTGATCTGTCATGGACTGACCTAGATATTATTTTCACGATGGGATATACTTTTCACGTGATTAGTCTCTCTGAAAAAGTGCGGCGAAAATTACCGGATTTGCCCGACAAGCCGGGTTGCTATCTGATGCGCGACCGGCGCGGTAAAATCATTTATATCGGCAAGGCACTTTCCCTGCGCAAGCGCGTCCAGTCCTATTTCCGGTCCAGCGCCTGGGTCAAGGCAGATCCGAAACTGCGGGGTTTGATACGCAGTATTGATGACTTCGATTATCTCGTCGTCCGCAATGAGGCGGAGGCGCTCCTGACAGAAGGGCAACTGATAAAAGACTATAAGCCCCGCTATAATGTGGATCTGCGTGACGATAAACGTTTCCCGATGCTCAAGATCAATCCTGCCGATCCCTGGCCGCAATTCAAGGCGGTGCGGCTACGCAAGGAGGACGGCGCCCGCTACTTGGGTCCCTATGTCAATTCTGTCGCAACCCGTGTAGCCATGGAGTTTGTCGAAAAGAAATTCGGCCTCCGGAAATGCCGTCCCCATTCCCCCACGGCCGAGGATCACCGTCATTGTATCAATGATATTGTCCGGTACTGCTCGGCTCCCTGCATGGGCCGGATCTCGCGGGAGGAGTATCTCCTGCGCGTTGAGGCCGCCTGTGCCTTCCTCCGGGGTGATTCGCCGGCCCTGCTTCAGGAAGTGCGGGAGAGTATGGAAAAGGCGGCTGGGACTAAGCACTTTGAGGAGGCCGCCGCCCTGCGGGATACCTGGTTCATGCTGAGGGAAATCTGTAACCAGCGTGCCCGTGTCATGTCCACCCCGGCCATGAAGGCTGATGACGCGCTGGCGGGCATCGAGGAGTTGAGTGTGGCGTTGGGACTGACGACTCCGCTGAGGCGGATTGAGTGTTGCGATATCTCTAACATCTCCGGAACCCATTCCGTGGCCAGTCTGGTCTGTTCGATGGACGGAATGCCGTCCCCGTCACACTACCGGCATTACCGCATCAAGACGGTTCAGCAGGCGGATGATCCAGCCATGATGGCGGAAGTGATACGCCGCCGTTTTGAACGACTCAAGCGCGAGGGCGGGGTGATGCCCGACCTGCTGGTGGTTGACGGAGGACTGGCTCAGTTAAACGCCGCGTTGGGTGAAATGATGGCTCTGGGAATCACCGGCGTGCCGGTCATAGGCCTGGCCAAACGATTGGAGGAAGTCTACAGGCCCGGGAAATCGGCTCCCCTTCGGTTGCCCTCCGGTTCGAAGGCGCTTTATGTTCTTCAGCGCACACGCGATGAAGCCCATCGTTTTGCCCTGTCCTATCATCAACGCCTGAGGGCGCGAAGGTTGCGCGAATCGGTGATTGATGAAATTCCCAATATGGGCGATAAACGCAAGACGGCGTTGTTGAGCCATTTCGGATCCGTATTGCGGCTCCAGCGGGCTTCGGAAGAGGCCATTGCGGCTGTCCCAGGTATCGGCCAGGCCATGGCGAAGGATATTGCGAAGTGGTTACACAGAGGTGCGAAACAAGGACAAACGTCATGAAGAGCCCAGTTGAACAAAGACTCCGGGAATTAAGGAGGGTCATGTCGTCACGCGGCGTCGACGCGTTGATCGTTCCCTCGACGGATCCTCATCAGAGCGAATATGTCGGGCCACGATGGCAAGCCAGGCAGTGGTTGTCGGGCTTTACCGGGTCTGCGGGCACACTGGTTGTCACCGCCCGGCAGGCGGGTTTATGGACGGATGACCGCTATAGCATTCAGGCGGAACAGGAACTCAAGGGAAGCGGAATCAAACTCTACAAACTGCGTGAACCGGGTGTGCCTGGTTTCCTGGAATGGATTGCCGGAACGTTAAAGTCGGGACAGACCGTTGCCTTTGAGGGTCGTGTTGTCTCGCTGGACACGATTCGGGAAATGAATAAAGCGTTCGCGGCGAAGGCTCTTAAACTGAGAGGCCGGGAGGATTGGGTCGATCTTGTCTGGCGGGAACGCCCGGCGCCGCCCTCTGCCCCCGCCTTCGATTATCCTGTCAAATATGCCGGGTTGAATCGCGCCCGAAAACTGGAAACGGTGCGTGCCCGGTTGAAAGAGAAGAAGGCGGACGCACTTCTGCTCGCATCGTTAGACGACATCGCCTGGTTATTCAACATTCGGGGCGGTGATATCGACCACTCACCCGTTGTGCTGGCCTATGCCCTGGTGGAGGCTGACAAGGCGACTCTCTATTCCAATCCTGCCAAGTTTTCACCGTCTCTGAAGCGTGACCTTCAGAGGGCGGGTGTGACGATTCGCCCCTACGATTCCATTACCGCCCACCTGAAATCCATCGCTTCTCACAAGTCCCTCTGTCTGAACCCGCGCAGGATCAACCAGTGGTTGGCGGATGCGATTCCCCGCTCGGTGAAGGTCATCGAGGACAGCACCGATATTACGACGGAGTTGAAGGCCGTCAAAAACCGGGTCGAGCAGGAAAATTTTCGCCGGGCGGCCCTCATGGACGGTCTTGCGCTTGTGAAGTTCTTCGCGTGGTTGGAGCACATGCTCAAGACGGGGAATCGTATCTCTGAGTACGACGCCGGAGTCCGTCTTGCCGAATTCAGGAAGGAATCTCCTGACTATCGCGGCGATAGTTTTCAGACCATTTGCGCCTTTGGAGCCAATGCCGCGATTGTGCATTACTCGGCGAAGTCCGACACCGCCGCCGTACTCAAGCGAAAAGGACTACTGTTGCTGGATTCCGGCGGGAATTATTTACAAGGGACGATGGACACCACCCGTACCGTGGCGCTGGGGAGGGTGTCTCGGGAAGCCCGCCTGACTTACACCTGGGTCCTGAAGGGGATGATCGCGCTCAGTCGGGCCCAGTTTCCCGGCGGCGCCACCGGAACCCACCTCGACGTCCTGGTGAGGGCGCCGCTTTGGGCGCATGGAGTGAATTACAGGCATGGCAGCGGACACGGGGTCGGAAGTTACCTCAATGTCCATGAGGGTCCGCAGGGTCTGCATCCGACATGGAACAGCCATGCCTTCAAACCCGGAATGATTCTTACCATCGAGCCAGGAGTTTATGTGAGGGGTGAGTATGGTATTCGAACCGAAAATATGGTTCTTGTGACTCAAGCATCGTCCACGGTGCATGGCAATTTTCTGAAGTTCGAGACTTTGACCGTGTGCCCCATTGATGTGGCCCCCCTGATTCCCGCCCTGTTGACGCCGGACGAAAAAGCGTGGTTGAACGATTTTCATCGGAGTGTTTGGCGGAAACTCTCCCCCTTGTTGAAGGGTTCGGACAGGGATTGGTTGAAGCGGAAAACAGAGCCAATCTAACGGATAAAATCCATCATGACTAAGCAACGTCTGGATGTCATTCTTGTCGAACGCGGGCTCGCGGAGAGCCGGGAAAAGGCGCAGCGCTTGATTTTGGCCGGTTCGGTGCGTGTTGAGGGGCAGGTCGTGGATAAAGCGGGGCGTCCCTGTGACATTCATGCCGTTGTCACCGTGGACTCCGGTGAAAAATTCGTCAGTCGGGGCGGAGGAAAACTTGAGGCCGCTTTTGAAGTATTTTGTATTCAAGTCGAGGGACTGGTCTGCGCCGATATTGGCGCTTCCACCGGGGGGTTTACCGATTGTCTTCTTCAGCATGGGGCGGCCAGGGTCTATGCTGTTGACGTGGGAAAAGGCCAGATCGACTGGCGTCTCAGACAGGATCCCCGGGTTGTGGTGAAGGATCAACTCAACGCCCGCTATCTTGGCAGGCCGGATATCCCGGAACCATTTCAATTCGCCGTAGTGGATGTCTCATTCATCTCCTTGACCCTGATTCTGCCTCCTGTTACAACCCTTCTTGAACCCGATGGCCAGTTGGTGACGCTGATCAAACCGCAGTTTGAGGCGGGGCGCGAGAATATCGGGAAAGGCGGCGTTGTTAGAGATCCCGTGGTGCGTGAAGGGGTGATTGCAAGAATCCGGGAATTTGGAACAACGGCGCTACCCCTGAAGTGGATGGGATTATGCGAGTCTCCTGTCAAAGGCCCTGCCGGCAATGTTGAGTTCCTGGCGTGGTGGAGGAAAACGGTATGAAAATGCTAGGTGTCATCGCCAATTGCGCGAAAGAACGGGCGTCCGCCGCCGTTTCCCGGTTGCGGATCAAGGCTGACGCATTGGGATTGAAACTGCTGACGGACTCCAAAACCGCCACCCTGATGAACATGACTTCGGCATGGAGTCCCCGCGAGGTGGTTCAGCAGGCTGATACCGTCATGGTTTTGGGAGGCGATGGCTCATTGCTTCGAGTGGTTCGTGAACTCGATGGCCGGGATGTTCCGGTTATCGGGGTCAACCTGGGATCGTTGGGGTTTATGACCAGTGTCACGGAGAATGATCTTGAGCGGGCCTTGGACTGCCTGGTGAGAAATGATTTCACCACCTCGTTGAGATCCATGCTGGATTGCTCGGTCGTTCGGCAGGGACGGGACGTCGGGGCATTTAGGGCCTTGAATGATGTGGTCATTGTGTGCGGCGCCCGGGTGGGAACACTTCGGTTGTCTGTCGAAGGCCAGGAAGTCGGGGATTGTGTGTGCGACGGGTTGATTGTCTCAACGCCCACCGGAAGCACTGGCCACTCGCTTTCCGCAGGGGGGCCGGTTCTGATGCCGACCTCCCCGGCGATGGTTGTGACCCTCATCTGTCCCCATACCCTGAGCATACGCCCGCTGGTGTTGTCCAGCCATTCTACTGTGGAGGTCAGTGTTGTGGAGCGCGCAGTCGGATCGAATCTGTCAGTGGACGGCCAGGTGGGTCAGTCACTCGAGATCGGGGATCGTGTGCTAATCCGACAAAGCCAAGCCAGTGTCCGGTTGATCCATCTTCCGGGATATGATTATTTTGCTGTTCTTCGCCAGAAACTGCATTGGCGTGGTTCAAACGTCTAGCCGACAATGGCAGGCTTGCAAACGAGGCTGATCAGATGCAAAAAATGAGAGTTGGGCTGTACGGGTGCAATGGGCATCAGATTCACGATCTTCTAGTTAACCACCCTTGGGCGGAACTGACGGCGGCAGCGGCATTCCCTCATGACCGCATCCCGTCCGGATTGAAGCCCAGGGAGTACTCCACTCTGGATCGATTGCTGAGCGACAAGGATGTGCAGTTGGTTTCACTCTGTTCGCCGCGCCGCGCCGACCAGGCACGGGATGCGATCCGCTGTCTTGAGGCGGGCAAGCATGTCTATGCCGAAAAACCGTCCGCTTTGACCGAGACGGATCTTGACGCCATCCTGACCACCTCCAAGAGAACGGGGCTTCAGTACCGGGAAATGGCCGGAGTGCTTGTCACGCAACCGTACAAGGAAATGCGAAGGGTGATCCGATCCGGAGCCATCGGCGCCGTGGTGCAGGTGCTTTCCCAGAAATGCTATCCCTGGGCCGACTGGAGGCCGGGCGATGAAGATGTGGATGGCGGTCTGTCTTTGCAAGTTGGTGTGTATTCAACACGTTTCATCGAACACATTGCCTGCGTCCGTATCGCGTCGATCGAACTTGTCGAAACCAAGTTGGGCAATCCGGTAGCCGGAAGTGAGTGCCGAATGGCCGTATCCATGCTTATGCGGCTCGACAATGGCGGCGTGGCAAGCGCCGTATGCAACTACCTGAATCCGATCCGGCATCTCTGCCATGGATATGAAATCCTTCGCGTTTTCGGAACACTGGGCATCATCGAGTCCAATGCCGAGAATAACCATGCGCGACTGCTTCTGACGGGGCAACCACCCCATGAATTGACGCTTTCTGAACCCTCTGGCGAATATTTCACACTCTATCTGGAGTCGTTGCTCGGAGGCCCCGCCATGCCACTCAGCATCGAGGAGGAACTCAGTCCCACCCGTTGGGTCCTTCGGGCCAAGAGCGGCGCTCGCTAACTCCGTACGTCACGAATAAAGTCTTGATACGCTTTCAAGCAAGCCCCATAGGCATTCTGCGATCCAAGGGTCGGGTGAACAATGCTGGTTGCGCCGGCGTAGGTGTCGGCAAGTGTGTTGAGCGGGATTCCGCCCGCGGCATGAGCCGCTCGCATGGCGCCCCCGAGGGCGGCGGAATCGGGAACGGCAATCCGTTGCACATCGGCTTGGAAAACATCGGCAATCAATTGGACGATGCCGTTGCTGCGCGAGGCGCCGCCTGTGACCCGGATGGTCTTGAAATCGCCAATCCATTCGGATAGCACCCGCATGGAACATACCTGGCCCTCGACGGCAGAACGAATTTTGGTGGCGGAGGAGACGCGGCCCTGGCAAAACGCCTCGGAACCGCGCCGTCGAACACCTGGAGTTAAAACAGGCGGCGTGATTTCAGGGACATAATAGGACAAGGTCAAATTTCCGTCATTACCCGGTGATGGGATATCCATGGCGGGCCCATTGAAGAAGTCCCAGTCAACCCCGCACTCTTCCTTGACGTGTTCACGGGCCAGGGAACCATTTTTAAAACAGATGAGACTCATGAAACCGCCTGCGGGATTACCGTAAACGTGTCCGCAACCTCCGGGATCCGTTTTCATGTTGGGCATGGCCGAGAAAAAGGTGTCACTGGTTCCTAGGCTGATGACGGCAAGACCGGGTTCGGAGGCGCCAACCCCGATGAGACTGCTGGGATTATCGCCGGTCCACAGGATTACAGGGATGCCAGTCTTCAGTCCGTATTTCGCGAAATAGGGGTGCAAACCACCAGCCTTGTCGGTTGCCGGACGGACGGGCGGGAGTTTCGCCCGTAATCCGGGCGCCGTCGCGTTCAGAGCGCCGTCATCCCAGTCACCTGTTTTCAGGTTCAGCAGGTTCATGCCGGCGCCGTCGCCGAAATCAATGGGAGCATGATTTCCGATCAACACGGAACACATAAAGGACGATACGAGATGGATACGGTGAGTCTTGTTGTAGCCGTCCGCATCGGTCTTGAAGAACTTGCGTATCTGGGGTCCCGTAAACCGTTCAATCGCCGGTGACCCGGTATCCGTCTGCAGTCGGCTTCCGACGGCGGCCTCAATCTCGCGGCATTCAACCGACGTGGAACTGTCCATCCAGACCGGTGAACTCTGGCGCGAAAGGGCAGGGGCCACTTGATCAGCCAGCGTTTTATCGGGACTGAGTCCGGCTAGGATACCATCCGACGTTGAATTCAGATAGACTGACCCATGTTGCTGGCCCGCCCCGCTGATGGCACGGATGGCCCCCATGTCGACCCCGGTCTGCTGGAGTCGCTGCAGGACCAGATCCAATGCCGCCAGCCACATCAGGGGTGACGACTGTTTTACCAGCGGGTCAGGGTTCGGAAAAACACCTTCCGGGCAACCGAAGGCGGGTAGATCCTTGCCGAAATTGACAACGGAGGAGGCAACAATCTCAGCCTTTGCCGGATTGATGACCAGTGCCTTGATGCTTTGTGTACTGCTGTCGAGGCCAAGATAGTACTCCATGATCAGCCCCTTACAGATTGTCGTTGAACACGATTTCCAGCATTTCCTGGCGTCCGCTGGACAGGCTCGGTTCGCCATTTTTCAACACCCATTTCTCGAGTGCCGTTGTGTCCATCGTGCCTTTCAGGATGCCTCTTCCCAGACTGCTCTTCCAGGTGGAATAGCGGTTGGTCACAAACTGGTTCAGGTTCCGGTCGTTCAGTATTCGGTCAGCCACGAGCAGGCCGCGTGCAAAGGCATCCATTCCACCGATGTGCGCGTAGAACAGATCCAGGGTGTCGTTGGAGCCGCGACGGCACTTGGCGTCAAAATTGAATCCGCCCGAGCCGAGACCGCCCGACTTCAGGACGACCATCATGGCGGCCGCTGCCGAATAGATGTTGGAGGGGAACTGGTCAGTATCCCAGCCCAGGAGCAGATCGCCCGTGTTGGCGTCAATGCTGCCCAGTTTGCCCTCGGCGGCGGCCACGGTCAATTC
>CAYHEL010000103.1:0-7960 GCA_964355415.1 uncultured Verrucomicrobiota bacterium
CTGGGAGGGCCTGCCGACACCTTTGGGCGAACCACAGGCAAGGAGGCCGTTATCAGCACCACCAACCGGAATTTCCCCGGCCGCATGGGCTCGAAACAATCCCGCCTATACCTGGCATCGCCCCTTACGGCGGCCGCCTCGGCCATACGGGGCCGGATCACGGATCCCCGGGAATTTATGTCATGATGGGAGAAGAATGAAAACGATTCGAGGTTCAGTATACGTGCTCAAGGACGACATCGATACGGATCAGATCATTCCGGCCCAGTATCTCAACCTGGTTCCGACGATCCCCGAGGAATACATCAGACTGGGTTCGCACGCCCTGAGCGGTCTGCCCGATGGTCATCCACTATTCGTTAAACCCGGCGCCATCAAGGCCGAGTACCCGGTGATCATTGCCGGACGCAACTTCGGCTGCGGCTCATCGCGTGAACACGCTCCGGTGTGCCTTGGCGCGGCGGGCGTCAAGGCGGTCATTGCGGAATCCTATGCACGCATATTCTTCCGTAACTGCGTGGCCACCGGCGAACTCTATCCTTTCGAGTCGGGACAACGTCTCTGCGACCTCTTCAAAACGGGGGATCAAGCCGAGATCCATGTGGAGGACGCCCAGGTGACCAATCTCACCTCGGGACAATCCTTCTCGATCAAGGAACTGGGCGCGGTTGCACCCGTCGTCGAGGCGGGCGGCATCTTCGCGTATGCCCGCAAATCCGGAATTATCAAGTAACAGATGCCTGCTCATGTCATAGCGCTGGCGAACCAAAAGGGCGGAGTCGGGAAAACCACGACCACGATCAATCTCGCCGCCTGCCTGGCGGAACGGAAACACCAGGTTCTCCTGATTGACATGGATCCCCAGGCCAATGCCACGAGCGGGCTGGGCCTTCAACCCAAACCGGGTGGCAGCCTCTATGAAGTCCTACTAGGACGCGGTCAGATGGCGGACAAGATCCAGCCGACGATGATGAGCCATCTCTCCATCATCCCTTCCGAGGTTGATCTGGCCGGCGCGGAAATCGATATCGCGAGGATGGATCGCTATTTGCACCGCTTCAAGGAGGCGCTGGCCCCTCTGACCTCCGAGTCATCATACGACTTTATCCTGGTGGATTGCCCGCCGTCCCTGGGAATCCTCACCATGAACGCGTTAACGGCCGTCGATTCAGTGCTGATTCCCCTGCAATGCGAGTACTATGCGCTCGAAGGATTGAGCGTCATCACCCGCCTGATCAATCAGATCAAGGAGTCAGGCGCCAATCCCGACCTCGAGATCGAGGGGATTGTGTTAACCATGTTTGACAGCCGAACCAACCTTGCCCAGCAAGTCGTGGATGAGGTACGACAGCACTTCGGTGACCAGGTGTTTCGTACGGCCATTCCCCGGAACATTCGTATCAGCGAGGCGCCGAGTCACGGCGTACCGGTAATCCTGTATGATGACAAATCCAGCGGGGCCGAAGCCTACAGACTACTGGCCAGGGAGTTCATCAAGCGCCGTAAGCGCGGGGAGGTTCCGGTTACAGACGTTTCGGAGCCTGGGCTAGCGTCTTCGTCCGAAGCCGATTCTCCGTTTCCAACCGCAGAGTCTTGAGTTTTCCGGCCATGCTGATTTTCTTAACCGGTGACATCCGATCCACCAGCAGCACTCCGTCGAGGTGATCCAATTCATGTTGAACAGCCCGCGCCAGCAATCCGCGGCAATGGAGGGTCTGTAGCGCCCCCTTCCAATCCACAAAGGCGACATCAACCTCGCGAACCCGCTGGACAGCCGTATGGATTCCCGGAAAACTCAGACACCCCTCGTCCCGGCGGGTCACGTCGCCGCCGCGCTGAACGATTTTGGGATTGAACATGATGAGCGGCATTTCCACATCAGGGTTCAGACGAGGTCCGCCCTCTTCCTCCACGTCAAGTTCCGGGGGAATGTGAATGACGCACAGGGAATCCGTGCGACCAACCTGTTGTGCGGCGAGTCCAACTCCCTCGGCCTCAAACATGGCTTCCATCATGCCATCGGCCAGGCGCTTCAACTCGGGCGACACCCGGCTGACCAGCGAGGAGCGGATTCGAAGAACGGGATCGCCGAAAGTGACAATCTCAAAACTCATACCCGTTCTCTTTCAACCATCCGGAAAGATGAGCCTTGGCCAGATCGAGGAGTTCCTCATCCGTAATCGCGGTCGTTCGACCGGCATCGTACTGGGTCATCATCCACTCGTAGATTTTGACAACACCCGGATCAGTCTTGCTGACGGGCTCCTTGGCCTTGCGGAAGTACTTCTTCATCCAGAGCGCCACACCGGCCTGGCCGCTTTTATCCGTGACGGCAAGTTCCACGGGCCGGTTCAATAATTTTTCGGTATTGAACACGTTGTAGATTTCCTCGTTCTTCAGCAAACCGTCGGCGTGGATACCGGCCCGGGTCACGTTGAAACTCCGTCCGCACAGGGGTTGATTCACCGGTATCTGAACCTTGAGTTCATGCTCGAAATACTCCGCAATCTCCGTAATCACCGTGGTATCCACATTACAGTCATTTCCCCGGAGTTGGAGGTAGTTCACAACGAGCCCCTCGAGCGGAGGATTACCGGTACGTTCGCCGATACCCAGCAACGTACCGTTCGCGGCGGAGCAACCATACAACCAGGCCGAAACGGCATTCGCCGTGACCATATAAAGATCATTGTGGCCGTGCCATTCCAGCCACTCGCTGGGAACGCCGGCATAGTACTGCAATCCATAGATCAATCCCGGAACCGAACGCGGCATGGCACAGCCCGGATAGGGCACTCCGAGGCCCATGGTGTCGCAGATCCGGATTTTGATAACGCTCTTGCTTTCATCGGCCAGTTTCATCAACTCGTGGGCAAAGGGCACCACGAAACCGTAGTAGTCGGCGCGAGTGGCATCCTCAAAATGGCAACGCGGTATGATCCCAACATCCAGGGCATCCTTGACCACCTTCAGGTATTCCCGAAGGGCCTGTCGGCGGGTCATTTTTAATTTCAGGTAAATGTGGTAATCCGAGCATGAGGTCAGGATTCCGGTTTCTTTCATCCCCATTTTCTTGGCAAGCTCCAGATCCTGCTTTCTGGCGCGAACCCAGCCCGTCACCTCGGGAAATTTGTATCCCAGCGCCTGAATTTCCTCGACGGCCTGCTGATCCTTCTTGGTGTACAGGAAAAATTCACACTGCCGGATGAGACCCTTGGGTCCGCCAAGCCGGTGCATCATCTTGTACAGATCCACGACCTGCTTGACGGTATACGGCGGCATGGCCTGCTGTCCGTCCCGGAACGTGGTGTCGGTCACCCAGATATCCTTGGGCATCCGCATTGGCACAAGGCGATGATTGAACCCGATGCGGGGAACCTCATCGTAAGGAAACGTATTTCGGAACAATTCAGGCTCCTTGGGATTCTCCAAGTGGACCGTATAGGAGTCGGAATCAAACGTGTTGTATCCCGGATTATATTTAAGTTCAAACATACCCCACCTCATCCTGTTCTTGCCAATGCCCCGCGCCACCGCCGAATATCCGCCCCATAGTAGAGTAAATCGGGGACGCATTCAACAGATATGAAAAACAGAGTCAATAATCCCTTCCGGGCCAACCCGTTGTCTCGTGCTCGAAGACGCATGACCACTGGTTAGCGGCCAGGGAAAGCGCCTTGGCTCGATGCGAGATGGTGTTCTTGATCTTGGCGGAAAGTTCGGCGAATGTCCGGTTATAACCGCTGGGGACGAACAGGGAATCATAACCGAACCCCCCCTGCCCCCTCGCCGCCGTCAATAGAGACCCCTCACAGACGCCGGAGACAGAACGAGCCTGCCCTGAAGGATCAGAGAGTGCAATGACACAACGGAACCGCGCCTGACGATTCGCTTGGGCCGCCAGTTGATTCAGGAGTTTTCGATTATTGGCGGCATCATTGGTTGGTTCTCCTGCGTACCTTGCGGAATAAACGCCGGGCTCTCCGCCAAGGGCATCCACATCCAACCCCGAATCATCCGCCAGAGTCCATAGTCCGCTGAACCGTGCCAGCGTTACGGCCTTCTTGATCGCATTCAACTCATAGGTCGCGCCATCCTCAATCACATCAGGAGTAGAGGCCCAATCATGAAGACTGAAAAAGGATAAATGCGGCGAGTGCAGGATGCGTGAAATCTCCTGAAACTTATGATGATTACGGGTGGCAATAAGGAGTTTCATGGTTGTCGGCTATGATCAGAGACCCTCCGCAGTTCACGCCAGATCGCAGAGCGTGGAATGGTGCTCGGGGGGGGACTTGAACCCCCACGATCTTGCGACCGTCAGCACCTCAAGCTGGTGTGTCTGCCATTCCACCACCCGAGCAAAACGCAGGACTCTAACCCGATTGTTTTCCGAGGGCAAGCACATACTAACAGTACGCAAAACGACGGGGGGCGGAATTATTTTGGAATTATTGTGGGCGTATTCTTCTTGAATTGCGACCGCATCGTGTGACACTATCCTGTGAATTTTTTTGTCTCCGTGTCGATGCGTCACTCTCAAAACAAGGGAATACAGATATGCCTGCAAGTGAGATTCGCCGTGCTCCAGTGAATGTGTTGGTTGTCAACGCGGGAAGTTCCTCGCTTAAATTCACCATGTATGCCATGGACAAGGAAAAGTTTCTGGCCCGCGGAATTGTCGAACGTATCGGCCTGAACGAGCCGTTCCTGAAATATGAGCGGTACGACGGAGTATCCTTCAAGGAGCAGGCCCTGGTGGCCACCCACGAGGAGGCATTGGAACTGGTCTGCGCCAGACTGGTGGATCCCGAATGCGGCGTTTTGAACAGTCTCATGGAGGTCGAGGCCATCGGGCACCGGGTCGTGCATGGTGGTGAGAATTTCCATGATTCCGTCATCATCACCAGCGAAGTGAAGAACAACATCCGGGAATGCTCCAGTCTCGCCCCTCTTCACAACCCCCCGAACCTGGGGGGGATTGAAGCCTGCCAGGAGGTGTTTGAGGATGTCCCTAATATTGCGGTATTTGACACCGCCTTCCATCACTCGATGCCCGCCTCCTCCTATCTGTACGCCATTCCCTATGATTATTATGAGAAGTTTGGGATTCGGAAATACGGCTTCCATGGAACATCCCATAAATTCGTATCCTACGCCACCGCTGATCTGTTGGGATCACCCCTCGGTGAACTGAAACTGATTACCGCGCATCTCGGCAATGGCGCAAGTATTACGGCCGTGGAACGCGGCAATGTGCTGGATACGAGTATGGGTATGACCCCCCTTAACGGTCTTGTGATGGGAACCCGTTGCGGCGACATTGACCCCGCCGTGGTTCTCTATCTTGCCCGCCGCGGAATGACTCCCGACGACATTGACCGACTGCTCAACAAATGCAGTGGTTTGATGGGTGTCTCGGGGATCGGAAGCGGCGATATGCGCGACAACATTGCCGCCGCCGAGGCGGGTAATATGCAGGCCCAGCGCGCCCTCCGCATGTTCGTCCAGCGTCTCGTGTCCTACATCGGCTCGTATTTCACCATTCTCGGGGGCGCGGATGCGGTTGTCTTCACGGGTGGAATCGGCGAGAACAGCGTCTATATCCGCGAAGAAGTGGTTCGGAAACTGGACTGTCTCGGATGCCATCTGGACGTTGAAAAAAACAAGCACACACAGGGACGCCCGGCCATCATCAGTACGCCGGACAGCAAATTAAAAGCCATTGTCATGCCGACGAACGAAGAACTCATGATTGCCCGCGAAACCGTCCGCCTGCTGACGGTTCCCTCAAAGGCCATCCCCTCTCCCAATTCATCCAGTCCGTCCAAGAACTGCAACAACTGAAAGGAAGGCGTTACCATGTCTCTGCTGGAAACCTTGATTCCCAAAGCCCGTGCGGCATGCCGCACAATCGTGCTCGCCGAAGGTCATGACCCGCGTGTCATGCAGGCGGCCGCCAAAATCGCCCGTCAGAAAATCGCCGCCAAGGTCATTGTCCTGGCAACCCCGGAAGAGTCCCGAAAGTCAGCCGTCGGCATTTCCTTCGACGGTCTTCCGGTCACCGTTCTCGATTATCCCAACTCTCCCGATTTCGAGCGTGTTGCCCGGGCTTTCTTCGAGTTGCGCAAACACAAGGGGATGACCCTTGAACAGGCTCGTATGACAATCCTGGATCGGCTTTATTTTGGCGACATCATGGTTCGTCTCGGACTCGCTGACGGATTGGTCGCCGGCAGTATCGCCTCGACGCCTGACATGGTGCGTGCGGCCTTCCAGTGTGTCGGCACGGCGCCAGGTATTAAAACAGGCAGTAGTTTCTTTGCCATGGAACTGGCAAAACCAACCCTTTCCGGCGATACCGTTCTCTTCTATGCGGACTCCGGTGTGAATCCAGACCCCACGGCGGAGCAACTGGTCGATATTGCCATCGCGACCATCCGGTCATATAAGTCCTTGATTGGCGGTCAGGCCCGCGTGGCCATGTTGTCGTTCTCAACTCGGGGTAGTGCCCGGCATCCCCTTGTGGATAAAATGGTCACGGCGACGACCCTGACCAAGGCGCGTATCGCGGAACTGGGACTGGATGCGGTGGTTGATGGGGAACTGCAGGTGGATTCCGCCCTTGTGCCGGGCGTTGCCGTCAAGAAGTGTCCTGACAGCCCTCTCAAGGGTGGCGCGAATATCCTCATCTTCCCCGATCTTCAAGCCGGCAATATTTCCTATAAGCTTACCGAACGTCTAGCCGACGCCATTGCCTACGGCCCTATTATGCAGGGATTGGCGAAACCGGTAAATGATCTATCCCGGGGATGTACGGATGATGACATCGTCGGGGTGGCTGCCATTACCGTCTGCCAGTCGCTCGCCTAAATAATACTCCCCCCTGGATCCGCTGTCGTATACAATCCTATCCATGTCTTATCGAGTTACTATCTTGAACGGAGGGCAGCGAGGGGAACGATGGAACGTGAACGCCACCCCTATTCTCATCGGGCAGGACGTCTCCTCCGGAATCATCGTGAAGGATCCTGACGTCACGGCTCTCCATGCCGAAATGAGCACGCGGGACGGCGCTCTCGTCATCCGGTCGCTCGACGAGAGCAATCCGGTTTGGGTCAATGGAACCGCCACGCGTGAATCCCCCCTCAAACATGGCGATGTGTTTCAAATCGGGACAACTCGCTTCTTCATTCAGGCACGGGATGATGTCGGTGCATGGGATAACCTTGCCGGATTGAGACGATACCGGCGCTGGCTGACGATTGGCATTCCCGTATTTGTGATTCTGGTTCTGGCCGCCATCTGGAGCCGTTACACGTCCGAACCAGAGAGCCCGCCCCTCAAACCCATCCCTGTCGCCTCAGCCCTCGCCGACGTGACAATGTCCGACGATGGCCTTGTTACGAATACGCCCAGAATTCGGATTCATGACTCCGTGACCCTGACCTCCCCTCCTCCGGACGTGACAGAGGCCCTCGAACTGTTAGACCAGTTACGCACCACTATGGTGAAGATCGAGAACGACGCCGCACAAAAGGAACTTGAACGGGCGACCCTTTATTGGGAGGCTAGTACGAACGTGATTCGTGATCGTATCGCCATGACAAACCAGACTGCGGGAAGTGCTGACCTGATCCAGGCTGAATCTTTACTCGACAAATCCGGAGTCTTACCTCATTAGGAACACTCACCATGCGTGAAAAAATATCAGCCTGCATCCTGACCTACAATGAAGAGCGAAAAATCGCCCGTTGTCTGGAAAGTCTCACATGGTGCGATGAGATTATCGTACTCGACAGTTTTAGCACGGATAGATCGGTTGAAATCAGCAGGCAATACACCGCCAATGTCCATCAACGCGAATGGCGCGGCTATGTCGGACAGCGAAATACGGTCAGGGAATTTGCCGCTCATCCCTGGGTTCTGTTCATGGATTCGGACGAGGAGGTGTCCCCCG
>CAYHEL010000104.1:0-7942 GCA_964355415.1 uncultured Verrucomicrobiota bacterium
CTGTTGGGACTGCCTGTCCACCCTGCCGATTATTGAATTGCCCCATTGTTCCAGGTGCGGTGACCCGGTTGAAGGCGCCATTACCCGCGATTATGTCTGTTCATTTTGTGTGGATCGTGAACCCCACTTTGACCTGGCCCGGTCGGCGATCCGTTTCAAGGGCGGGGTCAGGGACGTGCTGCACCGCTTCAAGTATTCCCACGCCACGTATCTGAATCGAGATCTGGCGACACTGCTTCACGCCTGCGTACGGACTCACTATTCTCGTCAACGCTTTGATGCCGTCACGTTTGTCCCTCTCCACCCCGTTAAAGAACGGGCTCGCACCTACAATCAGGCACGGCTACTGGCGGGCCATTTAGCGAAACTCATGGACGTTCCCCTGGCAAGGGGGTGTTTGCGACGGATCCGCGAGACGGGCACCCAGACGCATCTGAACGTCAGAGAACGGGCCCGCAACGTGGAGGGCGCGTTTGTGGCACGCTACCCGGAGTGGGTTGAGGGGCGGAGTTTTCTCCTCGTCGATGATGTCATGACGACCGGTGCGACCGTGTCCGAGATAAGCCGTGTTTTGAAAGGCGCCGGAGCGGCGGATGTCTGTGTTGTGACGGTGGCACGCGGTTGAGGGAAGCCAGCGGCATCAGAGTCGTACGGGTCTGATCCTTCGGGCGAGCAGAGGTTTCAGGTGTTCGTAGGTATTGAAGATGATCGGACAGACCCCATAGTTCGCGACGGCTTGACTGATGCGGTAAACGAATCCTTTCCGGTGAAGATGCGGATAGGAACGGCAGTCACGGGGACGATTTTCGTAGACGGCGCACCGGTTGTCGGTCAAAAAAGGACACGGACGAGATCGAAAGATAAGGCCGGGCCCCCCCCCCGGCGCCATCTTAAGAAATCGGGAGGAGAAGGCTTTGACCGTCATTCCGGTGTGCCGGGCGAGCCGTTTGATGTCAGCAGGAATGAGAACAGGCTGCATTTCGCGGCAGCAGTTGGCGCAGGCGGTGCAGTCAATCTGGCGGCAGACCTGCCCGTACACCTGCTGAACCGTTTCGTCGATTTTCCGGATGCCTATTGGCAGCTCCCGCAGATAACAACGGAAATCCCAATTCTCATTCTTTCTCAATCGGGCGAGTCTCTTGATGTGGCTCAGATCCGTTTCGAGTTTCATAGGGATTTGGAAATGGGATCCGGGGAACTTCTTTTTTCAATACTCCGGATCAAATTCTTAAAGATGAAACAGTGAAAGGGCAAACACGCGTACCAGTACAGGACGCCCCACGCACTGTCCGTTTCGAAATAGGCGTTGACGCGAAGTCGTCTTTGATGTTCGACAGGGTCGATTGAAAACCTCAACCAGGCCAATCCCGGCAGTTTCATTTCAGCCCGAAGCAGGAGCATGGTGTTCTCCTCAAGTTTTTCAACACGCCAGAAATCGACGACGTAGTTAAGTAGCAATTCGATCTGATTGCGTCGGCCGCGGGAGGTGCCACCGCCCATAAAAAGGCGATCAAGCAGTCCACGCAACCGCCATAGCCAGTTGGAGTCAAACCAGCCTTCATCGCCGCCGATTCGGCATATGGAATGGAACAGAGCGCCGACGTTTTTCTCCGTCAGGAGCGAATACTCAGCAGTATAGCGGGGCGGCGAGGTAAGTTCGTGCAACTTGATCGCCAGTTCCCAGGCGGGGGGGTAGGCATCTGACCAGCGCGTGTGAATTCGATCCTGTTCGTCGCGGGTCATGGCCAGTAGCAGGGCTTTGCGGTAGGGCAGGGGTTCGAAAGGGATGACCGTCCGTATGGTGTTGTTACGGCAAACGACTTTGTTGACAACCCCCTCCATCAGGCACCAGGTAATGGCATGGGGAACCGGGGTCAGAAGGCTGACAATATAGGAGGTTATCCGGAGGGGTAGTGGCGGGAAGGGGACGAGCCAGCGTTTCAGTCCCTGTGTCTCGGCCATCAGGCGTATCATGTCCTTGTAGCTCAGGATATCCGGCCCCCCGATGTCATAGGACTGACCCCTGGTGTCCGGCGTCTCAAGAACGCCGATGAGGTACAGAATCACATCGCGAATGCCGATCGGTTGGCACGGGGTATTGGCCCAGGAGGGGATGGGGATGAAGGGCAGCCGGCGGACAAGATGATGGAGAATCTCGTAGGATGCGCTTCCGGCTCCGATGATGACGGCCGCCCTCAAAATGGTCACGGGAACCCTGCCGCGTTGAAGTTCGTCGGCCACGGCCATACGGCTTTTCAAATGGGCGGAACGGATTCCTTGTTCATCGCCCAATCCTCCCAGATAAATAATCCGCCGAACTCCCCTTTTTTCGGCAGCCTTCCGGAAATTTATGGCCATGCTGATTTCCGTGCTCTCGAGTTTGTCGGGGCCGAGGAGGAGGGAATGAATCAGAAAATAGGCCGTGTCAATGCCCTCCATCGCCGAGTCCACCTGTCTGTCGTCCAGCGCCTCCGCCACCACGATTTCGGCCTTGTCCCAGCGTTCACGGTACTCAGGGGAGGGGGCGCGAACCATGACCCTGACTTGGTATCCCCTGGCCAGCAGGGAGGGAACCAGTTGTCCGCCGATGTATCCCGTGGCGCCGGTTACCAGCACTTTCCCGAGTTTGGGTTGCGGGCGCGAGGACAGCGCCTCGCCCGGATCCCCCATGTCGTGCATTTCCATACGGCGCAGTGTAATGAGTCGTTGTGGCAAATGCAATTGCCAGAAGAAGGAGAGGATGTTTCAATGCCGGTGATGACAACTTATTATGCTGGCGACAAGGGACTCTGGACGGGCAGAGGCGTTCGATTCGGATCCCTGCCTTCCACCAATACCTGGGCGCTTGAACACCTGTCTGAATTGCAGGAAGGTTACATCATCAGGGCCGACACCCAGACGGCGGGACGCGGACGTTTCGGGCGCGCCTGGCTGGTTGTCTCCGATAAATGCCTCGCCTTTTCACTTGTTCTCAAGGATCCGGCATGGATCCCGTTGGGACCGAATTTGGGACAAGTGGCGGCCTGGGCCGTTTCGCTGACCCTTGTCGAGTACGGGATTAAGGGACAACTCAAATGGCCGAATGATGTCATGGTTCACGACCGAAAAATTTCGGGGATTCTTGTTGAGCGCGGTGAGCGCGAGGAAGGCTTTGTCGTGGGAATCGGCCTGAACGTCAATGGATCGGCGGACGATTTCAGGTTGGCGGGGATGGATCGTCCGGCCACCTCGCTGGAGGAGGCGGCGGGTCGTTCCTTTGACAGGGAGGATGTCATGGAAATTCTTCGCCAGGCCTTGACCCGGTGTTTGGAGGATGTGCGGGAGCGGGGGTTGAGTTCACTCTGGAGGGACTGGTCCTGTCAGGATTGGCTCAAGGGGCAAACCATCGAAATCCGGGGAGTCGAGGGAGACGTAACGTCGGGGGAATGTCTTGGAATCAGTCCCGATGGAGCGTTGCGGCTGAGAACGCTCGAGGGATACGAGCGGGTGTACTGGACCGGCGATGTCGAACGCATTCGGTCAAGCAGCGTCCCCGGGTTTTCCGTTACGGGATGACATCCGGTCGGACCGGGTTCTGAATGGCGTCTGACGGCGGTGTCGGATTCACGGGGCGGGTCTTTTCCAATTCAGCAACGCGCAGTTCCAGTGCGGCGGCGTGCTGGCTGATTCGCTTCTGGTCGTGTCGCAACTGGGAAAGGGCCAGGGAGAAGTCGAAGGCCACCAGCAGCAGGAATGCAAAAACCACCATCGTAATGGCGCTCACGTACTGCATTCCAGTCAGTGTTGCCAGCCAGCCCACGGCATCGGGGTAGATGGCGAAGACGACGAGAATGATTCCCGTCGAGACCCACAGCAGGGCATAGCGTTCTTCCATGGCAACGCGCCGCACGGCCTCCAGGGTGATCATCAGAACCACGAAACTGAGAAACCCCAGTACCATCCTCATCCTGACCACCAAGGCGGCCGGGCTGGAGCCCTCGAACAGGCCCGGGTTGAAGGCCGCGACTCCGAGAGCGGCGCCCGCTCCAATCCAGGCGAGCCCGAGGAAGAAACGTTTCTGTCGGATGGCGGTTAAAACGAGTCCGATGGTCAGCATGGCGACACTGATGAGGGACATGATGATTAGGCGCATGGGGAGGTGTCCTGAAGGGTTAAGACGTGGCGTGAGTATCGCGGATTAACGGGCCGCGCCCGATCCACGATCAGGGCCAACCCGACTTTGAGCATGAAGTAAAGCGCGCCCCAGGATTGAATGGATGATGTTCCGGTGAGGCGTGGACGGAACCGGGCGGCCACCTCACGAAACCGGTATCCCTGTCGGCGAAGCAGGGCCAGGGATTCGGGTTCAGGATAGTCCAGCGGGTAGGAGTGGGCGAAATAGGCGAGCAGGGGTCGGTTCAGCATTTGAAACCCGGAGGTGGGATCGGTGACCCGGGCGCGGCAGATAAGGGATAGCAAAAAGGCCAATCCCCGGATTCCGGCGCTGCGCAAGGTCGTGCTTGTATAGGACTCCCTATCCTCCTGAAGGAACCGCGATCCCACGACCAGGTCAACATCCCCGGCCTTCATGGCCTCGACCAATTTCCGGATTTCCGAGGGGGGGTGCTGGCCGTCGCCATCGCATCGGATGACATACTGGTAGCCGCGGGCAAAGGCGTACTGGAACCCCGCCTGAACGGCCCCGCCCACCCCGAGATTACAGGGCAGGTCAAGAACCAACGCGCCATGTTTCCGGGCCACGGAAGCAGTATGGTCGAGGGAGCAATCGTTAATGACAGCGATGGCCGTTCCCGGAGCGGCGGCCTTGACCTCGGCCAGAAGACCCGGCAAGGCCCCTTCCTCGTTAAAGGCCGGAATAATAATCAACGCGTGTTTCAACATATCTTCCATGGAAGGGGAAGATACTTTCCGCAGCCTGGGCGGGCAATGAAAAAGAGTAATCAGAAAGTGCTTTCCATTTCGGGTTCTGCCGCCATAATTTAGACCCAGTTCAGTGGAGACGGCAGAACGGTGCGAAGGAGAAAGAATAAATGGAAAGCATTCCGGTTCTTCATGTAACAGGACGATCATTGGCTGAGGCTTATGAAGCGGCGCTTTGTGCGCTGTATGAGAAAGGAACGAACTTCCGAACCCAGTACGACAAGCCCGGTGATCCGGCGAGTCTTGATTCCACCATGAACATCACGGTGCAGGATCCCCTGGCTGAACCGATGATCCACAAGGCGTTTCCGGGCGGCATCGAGGATCTCAGGGAATATGTGATGGAGCTCCAGGGAGTCAAGGATCACTGGGTCAAGAACATGAATGATCCGGCGGATACCCGTTGGGAATATACCTACCATGGCCGTCTTGCCAATTACGGGGCCTGGAAGGAACTCCGCAACTATGAGTCCGTTGAGGCCGGCTTCTTCAAGGTCAACCAGATCGAGGCCGTGATCGCCAAATTGGTGAAGCAACCGTTCACCCGCCAGGCCCAGATGATTACCTGGATGCCGAACATGGATCTGGATTGTTATGATCCTCCCTGCCTGCAGTCGCTTTGGTACCGTATTCTGGAGGACAAGGAGGGCGATGGGTGGCTGAATTGCAATATCCGATTCCGTTCCAATGACGCCTGGGGCGCGAATTTCATGAATATGTTCGGGTTTGTCCTGTTCAATCGGGATGTCATCGCGGCGGAAGTCTCGCGGCGTACGGGCCGACCCGTTCAACTGGGCCGCTTGAACTGGCAGGCGGATTCGTTCCATATTTACGGAAAGGACATTGCGACCGCGAAGCAGCGCCTGTTCGACCGCATCAAGACAACCCCGTTCTCAGAACGCGTCTATTGCTTTAGCGATGAGATGATTCGTGAAATCTACAACGAGGCGGAATCCACGGTTCGGGAGAAAATCAGGGATTTTGACGCGAGATAAGGCACTATGCGCTTTCTGGTCACAGCAGGCCCGACTCGGGAATTCATGGATCCGGTCAGGTATATCAGCAATCGTTCCTCGGGTAAAATGGGATATGCCATTGCCGCGGCCGCCCGTGATCGGGGTCATGAGGTCGTGTTAATCTCCGGGCCGGTCACCCTGCCTGCGCCAGCCGGGGTTTCCCTGATTCCCGTGGTGTCAGCCGACGACATGCTCAAGGCCGTGTCGTCCCAATTGGAGTTCAGTGATGTCCTGATTATGGCCGCTGCCGTGGCGGATTGGCGCCCGACCGCGATGAGCGAACAGAAGGTGAAGAAATTGAAAGCATCCCCTGTTTTACACCTTGAGGCAACTCCGGATATTCTTCAGGCCGTCCGCCCCCGCAAGGGCGGGAGACTGTATATCGGATTCGCGGCGGAAACAGAAGACATGGAGGCTGAAGCACGACGAAAGGTGGTCTCCAAGGGCCTTGATATGATCGTCGCGAATAATGTCAGCCAGTCCGATGCCGGGTTCGATGTGGATACGAACCGGGTGGTATTTATCACGGGCGCCGGTGCGTCCGAGTCCTTGCCGCTGATGTCCAAGCGCGAGGTGGCCGGGCGACTTGTGGACTGGGTTGAAACCCGGAGTCAGTCGCCGGGGGACAGGGGGCGGGAGCCGCAACCCCGAATCGAGGATTTGGCGGGGTGGAATGAACGGTTGGCCAGGCAGTTGGAGTTTATCCGTGAAATCGATAAACTGAAATCGGTGTTCAGGCGGACGCTGTTGATGGATGGAACCCGGTTCGAGAATGATGCGGAGCATTCCTGGCACCTGGCGATGATGGCGATTCTGTTGAAGGAACATGCCACGGGGCCCGGAGTGGACATCGCCCGCGTGGTCAAGATGGTTTTGGTTCATGATCTGGTTGAAATTGATGCCGGCGACACCTATTGCTATGACGTGTCGGGAAATCTAGGAAAGGCCGACCGGGAGCGCGCCGCCGCGACACGTCTGTTCGGCCTGTTGCCAGGCGACGTCGGCGGAGAGATCCGGGCGCTCTGGGAGGAATTTGAGTCCAGAACCAGTCCGGAGGCCAAGTTTGCGGCGGCTTTGGATCGCGTCCAACCCTTGATCCATAATTATAGCACAGGAGGCGCCATCTGGAGGAAACACGGGGTGCGATGCAAACAAGTGCTGGAGCACAACCGGCATGTGGAGGAGGGCTCAGGCGTTCTCTGGCGGTTTTCCGAGGCCCTGATCCAGGATGCGGTAAAACGCGGATATCTGGAGACTGAAGGATAAGCATTGACCGTAACGGAGCCTCAGGCGACACTGGAACCGCGAACCTGATTATGACTCAAAAGATCCATCATCTGGTGTTTGTGGGTGGGCGCGATGCAAGCTGCGGCGTCATGGCCGCCGCCTTCGCCAGGGCGAAGGGCCGGAACGATGTGGTCCCGTATTTTGCCGGAGTCGATTCGGGAAGCGTATCCCCGCTGGCCTGGCGGGTGTTGTCGGAATTTCAGATCGCCTTCCCCGAACACGACGGCTTGATACTGTCACAACCCGGAAAACTGGCGTTCGACGTGGCTGTCTCCCTGAGCAAGGATGCGGAAACGCCCTGTGCCCTGTTGCCAGGAAACCCCCAGCAAGTGCATTGGAGTGTGGCGGCATTACCGGGGGCGCGACAGGATGCCAGTCAGCAATTGATCATTTTTCGGACGATTTGCGGGACGATCAAGCGCCTGGTGGATGATTTTTTTGACCAGGGATACCTCGACGCGTTCTTGCAGTCGAAACGAACCGCCGATCTTGTTTTGGATCATATTTCCGAGGGCATCATTGCCCATGACCTGAAGCGCCGCATTTTCTATTTCAACACGGCCGCCGAGACGATCACCGGTTATAAACGCGAGGATCTTTTGAACCGGGACTGCCACACCGCGATTCCCGGGGGGCTCTGCGGAGGCCAGTGCTCGTTCTGCGATGGATCCGAATGTCCGAAGACCAGCGTAACCAAGGAAACGGAAATCGTGACCGCT
>CAYHEL010000105.1:0-7899 GCA_964355415.1 uncultured Verrucomicrobiota bacterium
GATTGAACCCGAACCGCCTGCCCCCCCAGCAACCGCCGAGGAACGGCTACTCGACACCATTGTCAACACGCCCCCCCCGCAGGAACCTGCAAGTCCGTCCTCCTTCGTCACGGAAGAACTCGCTGGACTTCGCGCCGAACTGGATCAGGCGCTGGCTGACCGCAATACGATCCTGACCGCCCGGGACCGAGCCCGGCAGGATCTGCAGATTTACAAGACCCGCTTTCCGACGCTGGAATCCGATCTCGCCTCCGCCCGGATGGAAGTCGACAGGGCCAATCAATTAAGACTTCAAACTGACCCCCGCCACGCTGAGTCCGAGAAGCAGTGGAACGATAAACTGGCGCACCTGCGCCGCATGCTGGACGAAGTGGAAACCATTCGAGACGAACTGAACACCAAACGTGTTTCCAAGATTCTGTTCATCGGGGCGGTGGTGGCGGGACTTCTGGCCACCACCTTCGCCTATTTCATCGGCGCCGGGAGCATCCCCACCCCTGAAACCCGGTCTGATTTCAAGGCTCCCGCCGCCGCCCCGATTCTTGCCGAACACCCGGCGCCGGCATTGCCGATACCCCGTGAAACGCCGACACCCGCCATCTTCTGGCCTGCCCTGAACAACGAGCATTGGACCATCACCCAATCCCCGCGTGAAATGACCGTTGTGTTCAACGACGGGATATTTATGCAGGGCGTTGAACTTACCATGGCGGCAAAGCAGGACCTGAAGACCATCGCCACCTCCATCAAGGCCCGCAAAAATGCGTTCATCGTAGAGGTTGAAGGCCACACCGATGCCACACCGGTCAGGAAAACGAAAGTCAACGGACCCGACAACAAGGAATTGGGATTGGCGCGGGCCAAGGCTGCCGCCGCTTACCTGATCAAACAGGGAGGTTATCCGGAGGAGAGGGTGACAACGTCATCAGCCGGAGATGCCAATCCACCACACCCCAACACAACCCCCGAAAGCCGGAAAAAGAACCGCACCGTGGTGTTGAAGATCAGAGAAGCGCCCTGATTACGATCACCGTTGCATGCGTTCAATCGCTTTGAGCGAATTACCCGTGAACTCGAGGCGCAGTAGTGGGTACTCCTCGTTATACCCACGATTCATCCATAGGGTATCGTAGGAACGGCGCATCCTCCCGTCCCGCCCCCGATACCAATAACCCGTATCAACGGGTTCATAGCGACTCACATAGCGGCTCCCGGTATAGACCCAGATCTCCACCTGGTCGGCCTCGGTGATCCGGGTATTCACATGACGCGGCATCCCCAGGGCCAGCCGCACCATGTCCTTTGTAAAGCCAATGGCCACTTCACCCCGTTGGACCTTCGATTGAATATCCGGAGGGAAGGCGGCAAACACACCCGGCTCCTTCTGGATGCGGCTCTCAGGCGTACTCATGCAGCCCGCCACCACGCTCAACGCAACCATCATCACAGCACAGCCCAAAATTCTCTTCATAAGGCTCCTCTGATTTCGGATCTCAGATTTCAGATTTCAGATCTCAGATTCACACCCACATTAAAGGCACATGGCACAAAGCCCAAAGCCCGTACCGCCACAGAACTGTAAGTCGATTCCGGCCGCTCAATGAGGTAAAGTAGAATCCCTTGGCCAGCGTGTTAACCATCACCGCCACCAACAACGCTTGGATCGCCAGACGCCCGGATAACGCGCCTTGCGCCACGGACAACACAAACGGATCCACGTCAACCAGTCCGGACACGGTCCCAAGCCCCAACACGCCCAGTTGTCCGAAATGAGCCTTTACCACCCCGGTCGCAACCTTCAGCCCGACAAACAACAGCGCAAACAGCAAGGCCACCCTGATTTCGACGGGATTCGAGATTGAAGGCAAGGCGCCCGGCGCCCCGGCGCCATCCGGATCCTTTCTGACGGTCAGGGCCAGAAGAAGTCCAACCACACAGAGCAACCCCAACCGCCAGTTGAGGTCTGGAGACAGTACTCCCCCGAATACCGCGACCAACACAATCAACCTCAGAAACATCACACTGCTGGCCAATAGGGTTGCCTGGAGCGCGGATCCAGCCTGATCGGGTCTTTCGCGAGCCAGCCGACCTGTCGCCACACTGACCGCCGTGCTGGAAACAATCCCCCCCAGCAACCCGGACAGCGGGACGCCCACACCCGGTCCCACCTTCCGGGACAGGATATACCCGACAAAACCGATGGCAGACACCAGGACGACAATCTGCCAGATTTTCGCAGGGTTCAGTTCATAGACCGTGTAATTCACATTCGGCAAAGCGGGAAAGATCACCACGGTCACGAGCAGGAATTTCAGCATTGCCAGAAATTCCGTGCGATCCAGTCGCTCCACATATTTCTCCAGAACCGATTTCTCCGAGAGCAGGATCGTATTGATGACGCCGATGGCAATCGGGAAGCGGACATCCGCCGTCAAGGCAAGCACCCCCACGGCATACGTGACGAGCGCGGACACCTCGCTCGTGGCGCCGAACCGGCCGGTCTTGATCTTCTCGCGATAGGCGACCGCCGCCAACGCCGTCACCGCGATGAGTCCGGCAGGCAGCAGCAGCGGGTTCCCGTGCACCGCCAGCCACGCGCAGGAAAACCCGAATACGCTGACCATGGGGAAAGTCCGGATCCCGCCGAAGAAAAAATGGGCCCTCTCCTTACGTCCGCTTTCGCGCTCCAAGCCGATCAGGAAACCCACCGCCAACGCCACCAGGAAGCGGGCTCCCAGGGACCATTCAAACGCGATGTTCATCGTTCAGCCTCCCTTATATCGCGAATTCAGCCATCAACACCGTATGATCCGACGGCTTAACCCGCAATCTTGGTTTGAGATCGATCCCCGCGCTGACCGATGTCTCCGCCAGGGGGGGCGTGGCAAGGATATGATCGATCCTCCATCCCAGATTGCGTCCCACTGAGTCCCTTTGCCGGTAGTCGAAAAACGTGTATTGTCCGGCCTCGGGATGATATTTCCGGAAGACATCAACAAACCCCCACTCGACGGTCTGCGCAAACGCCTTCCGCACATCCACATGATAGCACACATGATCCGCCTGCTCGCTCGCATTATGGATATCCATCGGCTCGGGCGCGACGTTGATATCCCCCACCCATACCAGAGGCTGGCGGCGCGAAAAGTTCCGCTCAAAGTATTTCCTCAACCGGGCAAACCATTCAATCTTGTAACGATACATTTCATGTTCAATATCGCGCCCCTGCGGGATGTAGGTATTCACCACATGCAGGGGTCCAATCCGGGCACAGGCCAACCTCGTCCCATCGACGGGACCGCCATCATCGAAGCCGAAACTGACCGAGGCCGGTTCCGTTAGCGACAGAATGGCCACCCCGTTATAGGACTTTTCGCCGCGGTAAACGACATGATAACCGGCCGCCCGGATGGGTTCCACCGGGAAGTCCGCATCCACCACCTTGGTTTCCTGCAGACAGATCACGTCGGGTTTGGCATGAGCCAACCAGTCAAGCAGGATACCCATGCGGGACCTCACCGAGTTGACATTGAAGGTGGCTATCTTCATCACGCACCCGACGTCGTCTATGGCTGATAGGGCAGGATACCCGCGAACACATGCGCCGCAGGCCCCAGCATGGTCACTTGATCGGCCCCGTCGGACGTCAGAACGAAATCCACCTCGATCACATCCCCGCTGGCGCAGGTGATACTCACCGGCGACTTGACCCACCCCATACGACCGGCAACCAATCCGGCGGCCACCATTCCGGTGCCGCAGGCCAATGTTTCAGCCTCAACCCCCCGCTCGTAGGTTCGGATGCTGAGAGCGGACGGTCCGGTGATCTTGATGAAATTGGCATTCGTTCCCTTGGGGGCAAAGTCCTTGTGGTAGCGGATCGCGGCGCCCGACCTGGCCACATCCTCGCCTTGCAGATCCTCCACAGGCATAACCACATGCGGGACGCCACTGTTCACGAAACCGTAGGGGCGTTTGACTCCACCCAGGTCAAGCGTCTGGTTTAACCGCCAGTCTTTGGGCGTCGTCATCAACAACCGGACCCGCTCGCCCACCATGTCCGCCTCAATGACACCGGCGCCGGTCTCGAACCTCATATGATCCGGAGCGACCCCGATCTCATGGGCAAGCCGGGCGATGCAGCGCGCCCCGTTTCCGCACATATCCACCTCCCTGCCGTCGGGATTGAAAAATCGCATCTTGAAATGCGCCTCATCCGACGGCTGGATCAGGATAATCCCCTCGCACCCGACTCCCGTGCGGCGGGATCCGATCGCCGCGATCCAAGAATGATCCGAGGCCGGAAACGTCAGAGCCCGGTCATCCACCAGGATGAAATCATTTCCCGCGCCATGCATTTTCCAAAATGGTATGTTCATTCAGTCACCCCTTCACGCGCCACAACCGGACCAGATCAGACAGTATACGCTCCGCCTCCTTCAGCACATAGTCTTTTTCGGATATCCGGCGGGAAGGATCCTTCCCTGAATCATCCTCACCCAGCACGTCATCCTGGGCCCTATCGAGTCCCTTCTCCTCACGCGCCAATTCAAGTCGCGCCTTCAAATTCAGGGATATGTCCGCCATGGACTGGTGCTGTTTCACCCGGGCGATCACAGTCTCCTGGGCCATGAAACGGGGATCCCTGGCCCGGCGCGCCTCGGAGTCACGCTTCAGCCCGGGGATCAAGGGAGACAGGTCGGCATACGGCTGGTAGGACACCATGCTGATCACCGTCCACGGCATCGCGTGCGGAAGATACTCCTCGCCCACTTCCAGAACATCGAGAACCGAGTGAATGGCGATATCGGGCACAACACCCTTCAACTGGGTGGATCCCCCTGCCACACGGTAAAAGGAATGGGTTGTCAATTTGATTGAACCCAGCGCGGGGTTGCGATCATCCAGCGGCTGCCAGGATTGCACCGTGCCCTTGCCGTGCGTCTTGGAATCACCGACGATCACGGCGCGTCCATAATCCTGCAGGGCGGCCGCCAGAATCTCCGATGCCGAGGCGCTGCGCCGATTCACCAGAACCACCAGCGGCCCATCGTAAAGCGTGTCCGAGTCGGGATCCGTCAGAACCTGGACGCCCCGGCTTTCCCGAACCTGCACCACGGGACCGGACGGGAAGAAAAGGCCTGTCATTTCAACCGCCTCGGCCAAGGATCCCCCGCCGTTATCCCGAAGATCGAGGATGATCCCATCGACCCGCTTCTCCTTCATCCCGGTAATAATCCGGGCGACATCCCGGGTTGAACTCTTGTAGACGGCGCCGCCGTTGAGTCGGCTTTTCATGTCGGCATAAAAGGCGGGCAAATCGATCACCCCCACCCAGTTGGTCTTCCCGTCCGCACCGGCCACGGCCACTTCCTCGCCTTTAGCCTCCTGATCCTCCAGTTTCACCTCATCGCGGACGATCTGGATCTTGACAGTTCGTGAGCCGGACAAATCGGATGCCGGGATAACGGTTAGAATGACCTTTGATCCCTTCTTGCCGCGGATCACGCCGACGGCCTTGTAGAGCGGCCAGTGAAGAATATCCACGGTCTCCCCGTTCTCCTGGGTCACGGCAATGATCTTATCGCCCGCCTTCAGCCGCCCATCCCGCGCGGCGGGTCCGCCGGGGATGATTTTTTCTATCTTAGCCGTGCCATCCTCGCTCTGCAACAAGGCCCCGATGCCCCCCAGAGTGAGTTTCATGCTGATCTCAAAGTCCTCGCTCGTGCTGGGCGTCATGTATTCCGAATGCGGATCGTAGGTCTGTGAAAAAGCCGTAAAATACCGCTGGAGCACAAACTCGGCGTCACTGTCCTCCAACACCAGCAGGAACTGCTTGTACCGTTTTCGCAGAAATGTTTCGGGCGTCAACAGGGCGTCGGCATCCGAGGCCCTCGGAGCCACCGCGTTGGTCGGAGCCGTTCCGCCCCTGACATCAGGAGACTCCACCTTCGCTGTTTTGTTGGTTTTCTCCTGATTCGTCATCTCTTTGGCCACCAGTCTGGCCAGATATTCATTCTTCACTTTTTTCCGCCAGAGTTCATTCCACGCCTTTTCATCTTCCGGCCACGGCAGGTCTTTGCGTTTCCAGGTGAAGGACTCCTCGGACGTAAAGTCAAATCCCCTTCCAATCAACCCGTCCGCGTATTCAACCCGGTTCCTCACGCGCTCCTTGAATCGCTCAATAATCCGAAACGCAAGGGACACATCCCCTTCGTGAAGACGCCCCACCTGTGCCGCCGCCTGCCCCCGGAATTCCGATATATCGGCGGCGAGAAAAAATGTCCGATCATAGTCAAGCATGGTGAAATACAGTTCCAGGGCATTCGTCGCGACCCCGACGTCCAGGGAACGGTGGGACAGATGCAACCGCGGCACAACCTTCTCGAAATACCGGGCCACTTCCCCCGCCTGAGCGCCGGGTGCCATGGGACGGGACGCCGCCGTCACGGGAAGCACCAGCCACCAGACCAGGCTGACAGCGGCCAGCATCAGCGAGGCCACCCCTCCAACTATTGCGCATCGTCGTTTCATTGTCATGCCAACAAAACCTCCTGTCATTCCTCAATACATCCGTCTTTCATGCGAATGATGCGGTCGCACCGGGCCGCAATATCGATATTATGTGTCACTAGAATCAGGGTATGACGCTGTTCATGGGTCAAACCAAATAAACTGTTGAGGATAGTCTCCCCGGTGACGCTGTCAAGGTTCCCTGTCGGCTCGTCGGCCAGCAGAAGTTCCGGTTCGTTCATCATCGCCCGGGCCAGCGCCACCCGTTGTTGCTCTCCGCCCGACAGCTCCATTGGGGTATGGTGAAGCCGTTCGGCGAGACCCACCGTGCCCAGGAGGCGTTCGGCTCTGGCGCGGTGCCCGGCCCGCTGCCGTGATAGGAGATCTTCCCTCGCCATCGTGGGAAGCAGCACATTCTCCATCACATCCAGTTCAGGGAGCAGATGATACGATTGGAAGACAAAACCCACATGGCGCGCCCGGATCATGGTTCTCGCGCGTGCCGAGAGCCGGTACAGAGACTGTCCCCGGAACCAGACCTCGCCGGAACTGGGCTCATCCAAACCGCCCAGGGCATGAAGCAGGGTGCTCTTTCCCGCGCCGCTGGGCCCGATGATGGCAACCGTCTCGCCCGGCCGCACCGACACCGAAACCCCGCGCAGTACGGTCAGGGGCCTGTTCCCCATCTGGTACGTCTTCGTTATCGCCTCCGCTTTGACAAGTGCATCCATCGGACTACTCATGCCTCAATGCCTGAACCGGATCCAGACGGGCCGCGCGCCATGCCGGAATCAGTCCGGCCACCGTGCAGATCAAAATCACCGATCCCGCCACCACCGCCACATCCAGCGGCGCCGTCCTCGACGGAATCTCGCTCAGCCGGTAAAGTTCCTTTGGGAAAAGCTCCAAATTAAAGGTATCCGACAACCACCGGAGCAGATCATTCCGGTAATACAGCGCCAGCAACGCCGCGCCCACCCCGGAGCAGGTTCCGATCATACCCTCAATCCAGCCCTGCCAGAAAAATATCCGCATGATGCTGCCGGATGAAAACCCGATGGCCTTGAGCAGGCCGATCTCATGGGTCTTTTGAACGGTCACCGTGATCAGGGTATTGGTGATGCCGAACGCCGCGACAATCGTGATGAATATCAGCAGGAAAAACATCATGTTCTTTTCCACGCGGAGGGCGCTGAAGATCTGCCGGTTCTGCTCCATCCACGTCGTCACATAATAGTCTTCCCCCAGTTGGGAGCGCACCTGGCGGGCGACATCCTGGGCCCGATAGGGATCCCGGGCCATCATCCGGATGGCGCCAATCCCGTTCTCCATACCGAAGACCCTCCCGGCCTTCTCGAGCGAGCAAAACACAAAGCCGGCGTCGTA
>CAYHEL010000106.1:0-7861 GCA_964355415.1 uncultured Verrucomicrobiota bacterium
CGGAGGAAATTCGGGAAGCCCTGCAGGAGCCGTTGTCGTCCATTTTGGACGCCATTCGTGTGACCTTGGAACGCTGTCCGCCTGAACTCTCGGCTGACCTGGTGGATCGTGGCATGGTGATGTCCGGCGGCGGATCGCTCCTCAGAGGGATCGATCAACTCATTGCCGAGCATACCGGCTTGCCGGTTCACCGTGCCGACGACCCGCTGAGCGCGGTGTGCGAGGGAACAGGAGTTGTGCTCACGGAGCTCAGTGTCCTGCGCCGTATCGCCGCCGGTGAACAGCGAGCCTATTGATCAATCCTCATTGTCGTCCTCTCCGCATCCAAATGGTTTTCATGATCTTCCTCCCTTAAAGGGGCGGGGGCGAGAGGTTTGAAGTGAGGGATCGCAACTATTTATTGTGGGTCGCCATGGCGACATTCTTCCTGGTTCTGCTGAACCTTCCCTCGACGGTGTCCTCTTCGCTTCGCGGCTTCTTCCGCGACAGTCTTGCAACCTATCAGGGGGCCGTGACCCGCGCGATCTCAGGACTCCATCGGACCTCCTCGGTTGTCGGCAACATGACCGATGTGGTGAGGGAGCGCGATGACCTGCGTCGCGAGGCCGCCGGACTGCATGCCCTCGTCAGGAGCCTGGATCGCATGGTCCGCGAAAACTCTGAACTGCGCGATCTGTTGAACTTCAAACAGCGCCTCAGTCTCAAGACCGTGGCCTGCGAGGTCATCGCCCGTGATGACGGGGCTGGCTGGTGGCAGACAATCCGGCTGGACAAGGGGCGGGAGGAGGGAATCTCGGAGAATATGCCGGTGATCACCCCGGATGGCATTGTGGGGCGAACCACCGAAGTGTCGGCCCAAACCTGTGAAGTCCTTCTAATTTCTGATCGTTCGTTCAAGTCTTCGGTTCGTTTTGAAAAAGAGGGTTCGTTCGGAATTCTGCACGGTGGAGGCGTATCGTTGCGGGGAACCCACAGTGTCGGCGTGCTGTTCGTGCCCATCCCGTTTCAGGTGGACTATATCCGGAAGGATGTGGATGTCAAGGCCGGTGAACTGGTTGTGACATCGGGGTTGGGGGGGATTTTTCCCGCGGGACTGATGGTGGGGCGGGTGACCCGGATGAGTCCCGACGAAACCGGGTTATATCAACATGCCGAGGTGGTTCCCTCCGCTGATCTCACCCGGCTCAGCCGGGTGCTGGTGATCATGGGACAATAACATGACAGGGGTGATCATGATTTTTTTATTGCTGGCTGGCGGGCTGTTTCAGAGCCTCATGCCCGCCATGGCATGGATGGGGTTGTCCAAACCCCCCGTCCTGCTGGCTGTCGCGTTGTATTACGCCTTGGTTCATTCCCGGGGAATGGCGCTAACCGCCGCCATCTTCGCGGGAATCATTCAGGATTCCATGAGTCTCTTTCCGGTGGGGTATTCCTCGCTTTGTTTTGTGGTCTTTGTGTGGGTCGTCGGGAGTGTGCGGGAGACCCTCTTCAGGGACAGTCTTGTTACCGTTGCCATGGTGGGCGGCGTGCTGTCGGCGCTGACAACCCTGTGTCTTTACCTCATGTTGCGGGTGAATGCCCTGGACGTTCATTTGCCCGCCTGGTGGGTGGCGGTCAAGATGGGCGGGAGCGCGCTTCTGGGGTTGGGCACGGCGCCGGTGGTCTGGTGGTTGGCGTCCGGCCTGGAACGTCACGTGGGATTGACGGTTGCTGACGAAAGGTAATATGCCCGAAGCAATCCATTTTGAATTACGACGCATCCGCCTGGTGTTGGCCATCATGCTGGGTTTTCTGGCGTTACTTGGCGGCATACTCTTCGATCTGCAAGTGCGTCGAAGTCATGAGTTTGAGGAGAGTCTGCACCGGCAGAGCATGCGCCGAATCCGCCTGCCGGCGCCGCGTGGCATGATCCTGGATCGCCATCACATTCGCCTGGCCGATAATCAGCCTTGCTACTGTCTCGCCTTTTATCTCGAGGAAATCCGCAAGCCGGGCAAGTGGAAACATACCGTAGCCGAGGTTCAGCAGAGAATCGAGGCGCTTGCCCCGTTGATCGGGCGTAAGCCGGCGATCACCGAGGACGAAATCTGGACGCATATCCGGCGCCGACTCCCGCTTCCGCTGGTTGCCTGGCGCAGTCTTGATCAGGCCGCGCTGGCTCGCCTGGCGGAGGCGTCCGTCGATATGTCCGGTGTGGATATCTACGTTGAGCCGAACCGGTCCTACCCCAGGAATGAACTGGCGGCGCATCTTCTCGGTTATGTCGGGAAGGCTGATTTCACTGACGATGAAATGGCCGGCTACCAGTACTATCTCCCCGAGATGGAGGGCAAGATGGGGTTGGAGCGGAAATATAATTCCCGGATGTCCGGCGAAGCCGGGGGGCGGCTGATCCGCATCGACGCCTCGGGCTATAAACACGCCGAACGGATGGACAAGGAACCCCGTGCCGGAGCCAACCTCGTTCTGGCCTTGGACAGCCGAATTCAGGAACTTGCCGAGGCCGCTATCCGGGATGTGCCCGGAGCGGTGGTTGTCCTCGATCCCGGCAATGGGGATGTGCTGGCCCTGGCGAGCTCGCCAACCTTCAATCCCAACCAGTTTGTTCCCATCGTCCCGAAAGCCCTGTGGGATGAATTTAACCGGGATCCGGCCCGGCCGATGTTGAACAAGGCCGTGGCCGAGGTGTATGCGCCGGGCAGTATCTTCAAGCCCATATCGGCGCTGGCCGCATTGAATAGCGGCCTGGTGTCTCCCGGGATGTCGGTCAATTGCCCCGGCTACTATATGATTGGCACCAAGCCGATGAAATGCTGGAACCCGAACGGGCATGGCCAGGTTGATTTGCGCCGGGGTATTGAGCAATCCTGTAATGTCTATTTCGCCACCCTTGGCGTGAAATGCGGAAACGACGCCCTATCCGATATGTCCATTCAGTTCGGGTTGGGATCAAAAACTGGACTCGACATTGATCGGGAGGCGCCCGGACTGGTTCCCACGGCGGTCTGGAAAAAGAAGATCTGGCATGACGACTGGCGGGTCGGTGATACCTGTAATTTTTCCATCGGGCAGGGGGCGCTTTCGGTAACGCCGCTCCAGATGGCGGTGGTTGCCGCCACGCTGGCCAATGGGGGAACCGTGTATCGTCCGCGCCTGGTGTTGGGAATGCAGGACGGAAAAGGGAACGTCCTGACCAATTATCCCATCGCGCAAGTCCGTCGGGTGTCGGTTCCAGCCGCCGCCATGCGGGCGGTAAGAGAAGGCATGTATGATGTCGTGATGGCCCCGACTGGGACGGGCGGTCGCGCCCGCATTCCGGGTGTTGAAATGGCCGGAAAGACCGGTACCGCCGAATACGGGGAAAAAGAAGACCGCAAGAAACACGGATGGATGATTCTATTTGCGCCCTATAACAAACCCCGCTACGCGGTGGCCATGGTCGTCGACGACGCCGTGTCAGGCGGCCTGACGGTCGGCCCGCGCTTGCGCGGCCTGATGATGGGGATCTTCGGCGCCTCCGATGTTGAGAAGGAGGCGGGCGGATGAGTGGATTCCTATCCAATCTGGGCCTGCTCAGGCGCATGAACTGGGTGATGCTCGCGGCCATCATCGGTCTGATCGTGACGGGTGTTTTTTTTATCTACAGCGCAACCGTGATGCGGGATGACTCCACTGCGGATCTCTACAGGAAGCAAATGCTCTGGGCGTTGGCGGGGCTTGTCTGCTATGTGGCGACAACCATGATGGATTATCGGAGACTGCGGGATGTGGCCTGGGGCGGATACATCATGGCGCTGATCCTTCTGGTGGCGGTGTTGTTCTTTGGGACGCGAATCTATGGCGCCAAGCGGTGGCTGATGTTTCTGGGAGTGGGCGTCCAGCCCTCGGAAATCGCGAAACTGGCTGTTATTTTGGTGGGGGCCTGCCTGCTCAGTCCGGCGGCTGAAAAGTTCGGTCGGCTTCCTCCCATGTGGACGATTTTTTTGCTCGCCGGGATCCCGATGCTGTTGGTTATGAAGGAGCCGGATCTGGGGAGCGCACTGGTGTTTTTGCCGGTTGTGACGGCCATGCTGTTCGCGGCCGGGTCGCCGATACGACCGCTGGTCACGCTCCTGGCGGGAGGCGCGTTGGCGGTGATGCTGGTGCTGGCGGCGGTGGCTTTGCCGGAAAGGCTTGGAATGACGCCGGAGCATCAGGGGGCGTTTTTCCGGACGATCAAGTTGAGTGACTATCAGCGCGAGAGGATCGAGGTGTTCCTCCAGCCCGGAAAAGACCCGATGGGGTCGGGGTGGAACAAACGCCAGTCGGAGATTGCCGTGGGCTCGGGTGGGCTCACGGGAAAAGGATTCTTGAAGGGAACACAGAACATTCTGGGCTTTCTACCGAGAACGGTGGCTCCCACGGATTTCATTTTCTCCGTGATTTCGGAGGAGACGGGGTTTGTGGGATCCGGTTCCGTGGTATTGCTTTATGGGGTTCTGATGGTCTGTGGATTATACGCGGCCATGGTGGCGTGCGACAAGATGGGGCGGGTGCTGTGCGTCGGGATTGTGACCATGATCTTTACGCACGCGTTTGTGAACATGGCGATGACGATCGGTATATTGCCAGTGGTCGGGATTCCCCTTCCGTTGGTGAGTTACGGGGGGACGTTCATGGTGATCACCTTGTTTGCCCTGGGATTGATACAAAGTGTTTATGTTCGGAGGCCCGGATGATGGCCTCCGCAAAGAAAGGAAGCAACTGATGTTTGGATTTCGATTTGGACGAAAAAGTTTCAAGCGTGAAATTGTGATCAACGCCGAGAGTCTGGAAACCCGTGTGGCGGTGCTCGAGAATGGCAAACTGGAGGAGTTCCAGGTTGAGCATCCCACCGAGGAACGCATTGTAGGCGGTATATACAAGGGGGTGATCAAGAATCTTGAGGATGGTCTTCAGGCGGCGTTTGTGGATATTGGCCTGAAAAAGAACGCGTTTTTGCATTACTGGGATATGATTCCCGAGGACGCGGCCCGGTTGGAGGCGGCGGAGGATATCACCATCCGCACGGTAACCAAAAAGAAGCGCTATTCAAGCGATGAAATCGCCCGGATGTTCCCCGTCGGCTCCGAGATCGTGGTTCAGGTTACAAAGGGTCCGATCAGCACGAAGGGGCCGCGAGTGACCGCCAATCTCAGCATCCCCGGCCGCTATCTGGTCATGATGCCCGGAAGCAATCTCAAGGGGGTGTCGCGAAAAATTGAGGACGAGAAGGAGCGGATGCGCCTCAAGAAGGTGCTGGCCCGTCTGCCCACTCCCGAGGGGGTCGGATTGATCATCCGGACGGCCGGGATGGGTACCAAGCAACGCAGTTTTGTGCGCGATATGCGGGCGCTGGTTGACAGTTGGGATGCCATCAGCCGAGGGGTCAAGGAAACGCCTGCGCCGTGCTGCCTCTATGAGGAACCTGGCTTGGTGGAGCGCGTGGTTCGCGACTGGTTGACGGAGGATATCGACCGCATCGTGGTGGATGATCCGGCCAAATGCGAGAGCATCAAGGAATTGGCCTCCAAGATTTCCCGCCGGGTGCGGTCGCGCATCCAGCAATACGAGGGGTCGGTTCCGATCTTTGAGCATTTCAACCTGGAACGGCAGCTGGAAAATGCCTTTGCCCGGAAAGTGATGCTCAAATCGGGCGGTTACATCATCTTCGAGGAAACCGAGGCCCTGATCTCGGTGGACGTGAACACGGGCCGACACAAGGGCGCCCAGACCCAGGAAGACGTCATTTTCGAGGTCAATACCGAGGCGGCGGAGGAAGTGGCCCGCCAGTTACGACTCCGCAATGAGGGCGGTCTCATCGTGGTTGACTTCATTGACATGAAGCAAAAGAAGAACCGCAATGCGGTTTACAAGACTCTGAAAGACGCGCTGCACCGGGACAAGGCGAAGACCAATGTGCTGCCCATTTCACACCTTGGGTTGCTGGAGATGACCCGCCAGCGTGTGGACGAGGGCGTCTTGCAGTCGATGTATGTCGATTGTCCTTACTGCAAGGGGAAAGGGAGCGTCAAGTCGGCGCTCTCCATGAGCGTCGAGATTCAGCGCCAGATTGTGGCCTTGATGCGCCGGTTCAAGGATGCGGGCCAAAGCCGGAAATTGCAGGTGGTGGTGCATCCGACGGTTCTGGAACGTTTACGCAAGGAGGATGAGGCGATCCTGATGGAACTGGAAACCAAATTTGCCGGGTATTTGAGTTTTCGGGCGGATCCAGGTCGTCATGTCGAGGACTTCGAGATCCGGAACACCGAGAATACCGAGGTATTGTTCAGCACGTCTGCCAAAACAGGCGAAGGGCGTCCGGTTTAAGGCGCGCAGAGAAAGGGGACGAACCTATTACGAAAATATTATTCACAAAGTCATTGACACAAAAAGGGAGTATGATAATTTCTCCCGTCTATTTTGATTGGGTTGAGTCCATTAGTTAGGCGAAAATAGCATGGCGGAGAGCGACGTTTTCTGTTGCTGGATTCGATGAAGGCAGCAGGAATTCGCCTTTTTTTGTTTACTGTGCGCGAGGATTGAACGCGAAGCCCATGTAGCTCAGTTGGTAGAGCACGTCCTTGGTAAGGACGAGGTCAGCGGTTCAATCCCGCTCGTGGGCTCCAGAATTTGATTGAGGATGATCCGGGTTATCCGGACGAGAATGAAGTTATTGAGGAAGAACATTAAGGAGCAAGACTATGGCAAAAGAATCGTTTAACAGAACCAAGCCGCATGTGAACGTGGGTACAATTGGGCACGTTGACCATGGCAAAACCACTTTGACGGCAGCCATTACCTATGTGCAGTCATTGCGCGGGTTGAGCACGTATATCAAGTACGATCAGGTCGCCAAGGCGTCTGAGTCGCAGGGGCGTCGCGATCCCACCAAGATTCTGACGATCGCCACTTCGCATGTGGAGTACAGTTCCGAGAAGCGCCACTATGCGCATGTGGACTGTCCCGGACATGCTGACTATGTCAAGAACATGATCACCGGTGCGGCCCAGATGGACGGCGCTATCCTCGTGGTGAGCGCGTCCGACGGCCCGATGCCCCAGACTCGTGAGCACATCCTGCTCGCCCGTCAGGTCGGCGTGCCCAAGATCGTCGTGTTCCTGAACAAAGTTGACACGGTGGATGATCCCGAGTTGCTGGATCTCGTTGACATGGAAATACGCGAATTGCTCAACAAATACAGTTATCCGGGTGACGACACGCCGATCATCCGCGGCAGTGCGTTGGCGGCCATTCAGGCCACCTCCCCTGATGATCCCGGCACGAAGTGCATCAAGGAATTGATGGACGCACTGGATAATTTCATTCCGGAGCCTGTCCGCGTGATTGACCAGGCGTTTCTGCTCTCGATCGAAGATGTGTTCTCGATCGAAGGTCGTGGCACCGTGGTGACGGGCCGTATTGAGCGCGGTATTATCAAGGTTGGCGAGGAAGTCGAGATCGTCGGGTTGAAGCCGACGGTCAAGACGACGGTTACGGGTGTTGAGATGTTCCGCAAGTTGCTGGATCAGGGGCAGGCCGGGGACAATGTCGGCTGTCTGTTGCGCAGCACGAAGAAGGAAGATGTGGAACGCGGCCAGGTTCTGGCGAAGCCCGGTTCGATCACCCCCCATACCACGTTCAAGTGCGAGGTTTACGTCCTGAGCAAGGAAGAGGGTGGCCGCCATACCCCGTTCTTCAAGGGGTATCGTCCCCAGTTCTATTTCCGCACGACGGATGTGACGGGTGATGTGACACTTCCGGATGGTGTGGAGATGGTTATGCCGGGTGACAACATTGCGATGACCGTGACGCTGATTGCGCCGATCGCCATGGAGAAATC
>CAYHEL010000107.1:0-7819 GCA_964355415.1 uncultured Verrucomicrobiota bacterium
AGACGGCGGACTACAACACGGCGCTCTCGCAGTTCGTGACCAACTCGCCGGTGTCTGGCGGAGTCGGCACGCAGTACGTGTGCACGGCGGGCACGGTGTTGGGGAACGACTACACGCCGGTCAACGCGACCAACGTGACGTTGACGCTGACGAATAACGCCACGCTGACGTGGCAGTGGACGACGAACGTGAGCCTCACGCGTACGGCGGGAGCGAACGGTACGCTTAGTGGGTCGAGCAACGGGTGGTATCAACTGGGCGGGAGCGTGACGGTCACGGCGAATCCTGCGAACTACTATCACTTCGTCATCTGGACAGGCACGGTGAGTTCCGTGAGCAACCCCCTGTCTTTGACCATGAATCAGCAGTGCTTCCTTGTAGCACAATTCGCTGAGAACTTGGCCGACAAAGGCACGCCCTACTGGTGGCTGGCGCAGTACGGCTGGACGAACAACTTCAATGCGACGGAGACGAGCGATGCGGATGGTGATGGGATGCCAAACTGGGGGGAGTATCTGGCCGGCACAGACCCCACGAACCGTGCATCGTATCTGGGAATCGTGGGGATCTCTAACGCCACCCCGTCAATGTCGACCGGAACCGTGGTCCGTTGGCAGAGCGTGACAGGAAAATGGTACCGCCTCGACCGGAGCACGAACCTCCTGTCGGCGCCTGCCTTCAATTTCAACGTAGCCACCAATATCCCGGCCACGCCGCCGGTGAACTCAGAGACAGATACCACCGTTACGGGGAGTGGGCCGTATTTCTATCGCATCGGGGTGCAGTGATCTTGGGCTTGGCGAGGGTGTGATGTCAGGGCACCGTCGGCCCTTTCCCCCTCCCCACGGGTTATGTGGGGACCATCACGATCAGGTTAGCACTGTGTCCTGTGAGCCGCTCAACATCAAGGTGATAACCCTTCGGTGGCGAAATCAAAACCGGTGATCTGGGTCTATTCAACTTCCTGCAAGGCATAGGCTTTCTGGCCCATACCGAGTTCCGCCAGGAACTCCACCACCGCATGTGGATCCTTGCCGTGTACTCGTTCAAATAAATGACCCTTGGTCCCCAGTTTCCAGCCGGGCGGCAATGAACGGGGGATCAGATCCTCGGTGTGAATCAAATCCAGTGAGGCCTGCTCAATGGCGACGATATCGCGACCGGCCAGAATTCCAATGTCCGGCACCAGACTGGCTGTCGTCATACCCCAGCAGTCGCAGAAGATCGTGACGTTCATCAGCAAGTTGATGAAGATCCGATGTTCCGCTGGGAAGTTCTCGAGTATGAGTTTGGTCGTCAGCGCCATCCCGCGCTGGAAATCGCGATATTTGCCGCCGAGCATGGTCAACGCCTTTTCCGGGCAGATCAGCACGCAGTGCTGGCAATACTTGCAATTATGGTAAAAGACATCGAATCGGTCATGTCCAAACGAAATGGCCCCGGTCGGGCAGTTTGTTTCGCACTTCCGGCAGCGTGTGCAGGCCTTTTCATCCCACTCGAGCCCCCCCTCAAGGGCGTGCAACGTACCACGTGACCGCTGAGTCACGCAGCCCATGGATAGATTTTTTGATGCGCCCCCGAAACCGCAGGCGCCATGACCTTTGACATGCGAGAAGTCGATCAGTGCCTCAGCCGCCAGCACTTCGCCGCCAATGTCCACCTCTTTGAATGAACCGAACTGCGGATTAATCGCCAGCGTCTGGAAGTGCGTATCCGTCTGTCCTGATAGCGGCACCAGCGGGCAACCGACCGTTTCCGCTGTATACCCTCGCTCTACCGCTTGTAGTACCGCTCCCGGGGAATCGGTAATGAACACCGTTTTTGCACCGGCTTCCTTCACCTTCTGGACCAGTTTGCGGGTGAAAAACGGGTGAATGGTCGTAAAGCCCATGCCACCTCCAAGGTGCATCTTGATGCATGTGCGCTTCCCCTTGACAGCAGGTGCCAGATCCAGCGCATCAAGCAATCGCATCCATTTGGCGCCAATCGAATTGACAGGTTCCAAGTTCTTGGCCGTATATTTCGCAAAGAGTAAGTTTGTCATGTTAAGATGTGCTCCCGGTTGTTTCCCGCGCTATATCTTAATCGAAACCAATGAATGAACAACCGGAAAACCCGGAAGAACCTGTTTTATTTTGGGTTGACCCCGCCGCATTACTGAACAATCATGACGGCCACGTTGATAGGGAGATGGATGTGAAAATCATATGCGCTACGAATATGCCGTTGGTGTTGGAGGCGTTCAGTACGTTGGGGGATGCCCGTATCCTGGAAGGGCGTGATATAAATAAGGAGGATGTCAGGGATGCCGACCTGCTCGCCCTGAGATCCACCACGAAGGTCAACCGGGAACTTCTGGAGGGTAGCAGGGTTCGGTTTGTGGGGACGGCCACGATCGGAACCGATCACCTGGATCTGGACTATTTCGCCCAGACCGGGATTCACTGGTGCTTTGCGCCGGGGTGCAATGCCAACAGCGTGTCGGAATATGTCACCGCCGCCTTGTTGACCCTGGGTGAACGTCATGGGATCACTCTCGAAGGCAAGACTCTGGGCGTGATCGGCGTCGGCAATGTGGGACGCCGCGTCGTGAAGAAGGCCCTGGCACTGGGAATGCGGGTACTGATGAATGATCCGCCGAGGGAGAGAAGTCAGAAGTCAGAAGTCAGACTCCAGACTCCAGACTCCCGAAATGCGGAATCCGAAACCGAGGATGCCTTCGTTTCCCTGGATCATGTTTTGGCGGAAGCCGACATCATTACGATGCATGTGCCCCTGACGAAGGAAGGGATTGACAAGACGTATCATCTGGCTGATGCGAACTTCTTTGGCAAAGCGCGGAAAGGGCTGATCTTTATCAACGCGGCCCGAGGGCCTGTGGTGGATTCCCCCGCATTGCTCGCGGCCCTGGATACGGGACGGGTGGGCCATGTGGTGCTCGATACGTGGGAAGGGGAACCTGCCTACCGGCCTGACCTGCTGGCACGGGTCGATATCGGGACGCCCCATATTGCCGGACATTCGTTTGAAGGCAAGGTGATGGGCACCGTTATGGTCTATCGCGAAGCCTGCCGATTCCTGGGAGTGCCGGCCTCCTGGTCTCATGAACCGCTGATGCCCCCGACGTTGGCGCCTGAGGTGACCGTGGAAACGGCGGGGCGAAGCCATGAGTCGGCGCTGAGGGAAGTTGTCAGAAAACTGTATGATATCGAAGCGGATGACCGTCGGATGCGCGAGACGTCAGGGGCCGACGACAAGGTTCGAGCGAAGTCTTTTGACCGGCTCCGAAAGGACTACCCGGAACGGCGTGAATTCCAGTACACAACGGTTCACCTCAAAAACGGAACCGCCGCTTTGAAGAAAAAATTTGCCGGTCTCGGGTTCAGGTCGTAACGATGACCAGCAGTACAAGGCTTCCGATTACAGGACATTCGGGTTGTAATGATCCTTGTACGCGACAATACACTTCTTGGGACAGACTTCGATGCAATATCCACAAATGACGCAGGCGTAGGGGTTGAGTGTCCACGATTTGGGGTCGCGTGACACTTTCAAGGCATCGGAGGGGCACCGTTTCTCGCAGGCGCCACAGAACGTGCACTTGTCGATCTCGATGTCGATTCGGCCGCGGGTGCCCTCGGGCAACTCCCGTTTGACGAAGGGATAGCCCAGCGTTTCGGGGCGCGATGACAGTTTCCGGAAAATGCTGCTAATCAAGTTAACCATGGTTTTAACGCTCCGTACAACTGATGCAAGGGTCAATACAAATCGCAATCACCGGCACATCCGCCAGCTCACAGCCCGTCAACTGGTGCAACAAGGCTGGCAGATTGGCGAAGGTGGGGGTTCTGACACGGAACCGCTCAAGATTCCGCGTTCCATTCCCGCGGATGTAGAAATTGAGTTCTCCGCGAGGCTGTTCAATGCGGGCCAGAACCTCGTCGGCCGGCGGTGCGCCACGGACAGGAACAGAGATCGGCCCCTGCGGCATGCGCTTGATGGCCTTGCGGACGAGATCCAGCGAGGTGTAGAGTTCCTTGACGCGAACCACAGTCCGGGCATAACAGTCACCCGACTCCTCGACAACCATCTTGAAATCGAGGTTGCCATAGGCGGCATAGCCGGTCTCACGCAAATCCATTTTGAGACCACTGGCGCGCGCCACGGGGCCCACGGCGCCCAGTTCGTGCGCTTTGTCCCTGGGCAGAACACCAACCCCGATCAAACGCTGTTTGACACTGTAATCCTTCAGTAACGAATCACACAACTCCGGGAGCTGGCGTTCCACGTCGTCGAGTCTGCGAAGCACATCCTCGCCCAGGGCTGGCGGAATGTCGCGTTTCACGCCGCCAATGGCGCAGACGCCGAGGATCACGCGGGCGCCGGCGGTGGCTTCCATGATATCCAGAATCTGTTCACGGACTTTCCATAACCTCATGAACAGGTTCTCGAACCCGAAGGCATCGGCCAGAAGGCCGAGAATCAGAAGATGACTGTGAATGCGATGAGTTTCGGCCCAAATGACGCGCAGGTACTTGGCGCGGTCGGGAACCTGAACCTTCATCAATTCCTCGATGCCCTGGCAATAATTCTGGGAATGCATGAAACTACAGATGCCGCAGATGCGTTCCGCCAGATAGACATCCTGAACGTAATCCTTCTTTTCGGCGATCTTCTCCAGTCCGCGATGGATGTATCCCACGGCCGGAAGCGCCTCGACAATCTTCTCGTTCTCCATGACCAACCGGAGTTGAATGGGTTCCGGCAGGACCGGGTGCTGGGGGCCGAATGGAATTGTATTGCGCCGAATCATGACTTCACCGTTCCTTCCGCCGTCACCGCAACTCGGGGCTGCACTTCAATGCCAATCCCCGGAACCGACTTGTTCAACGGCGCCACCGGGGCCCCTTCGGCGAGCATGAACCGGCCTTTGAAATCAATCGCCATGCCGCTCACCGTGACGCCCAGCAAGTCCTGCATCTCGTTCTCCACGATCAACGCGGCAAAGAAGATGGCCGACACGCTGGGAAGCGAGGTGCCCTTCGGAAGACGGATTCGCAGGTGCTTGAGCTGATAGTTCTTGTCGAAATGGTAAAGGATGTCGTGCGCATCCCCCTGGTCGCAACACGTCATGGTCACGAACCGGTAGCCGTCCGTCTTCAATTTCCAGACTTCGGCCGGAATTTCTTCAAGGGTAACGGGTGTAACATTCTCAAGCATGGATGGGGCCTTTCTCCAGTTCCGCAGGGACGGCAACCGGGGTGGGGGTGCGTATCAGAACGTTCTTGTCGGCCAGGACGGTCTTTCCACTGTGTTTCGCCTGAAGCATGACGGCAGCCTTGAGGATGCCGTCAATCATGGCCTCCGGGCGCGCGGGGCAACCCGGAACAAAGACATCGACGGGGATAACCTTATCCACGCCGCCGAGGACATTGTACCCGTCCGCAAATATTCCGCCGGTGGAGGAGCAGACGCCCATGGCGACGACCACCTTGGGTTCAGGGATCTGGTCGTACACATTTTTCAGAACGCGCGCATTCCGGTGATTGACGGAACCGGTGACGACCAGGACATCGGCGTGCTTCGGATTCCCGACGTGCAGGATTCCGAAACGCTCCAGGTCATACAACGGGGTCAGGCACGCGAGGAACTCAATATCGCACCCGTTGCAGCTGTTGCAGTTGAAGTGCACCACCCAGGGCGACTTGTTGAATTTTGGAACGGCGGTCATATGTGCCTTTCTTACTTGGAAGCCCAATAAAGCCAGAAAACGTTTGTCACGGCGAGGATCAGCGCCCCGGTCCACATGAATTTAAAGACCCACATGGTGGTCAGACGGGCAAACGCATTGTCCACCACGGTCATCAGGAAGAAACTCAAACTGGCCAGGATGATCCCGATCCAGACCGGGGATGACCAGAAAAGCACGATAAAGAAGAACAGCAGGGCCATTTCGTAGAAATGCGCAATCTCCAGAATGGCCAGATGCGGGCCGGAATATTCAATCGTGATCCCCTTGACGAGTTCCTGGTGGGCGTGGTGGGAGGTGGCGATGTCAAACGGGGACTTGTGGAGTTTGATGGCCAGCACAACCAGAAAGGCCAGGAACAGGAGTGGGAGCGAGATGATCATCGGCTTGGCGGCCAGCATCGGGGCCGAGAGTTGGAAACTCTCGTTGTTGGCCAGGTAGAATCCGATCATCAGGAGGATGAGGATCGGTTCGTACGCGACCATCAGCATGATTTCACGCTGACTTCCGATACGGCTGTAAGGCGAGCGCACGCACATTCCGCCCAGCACCAGGGACAGGGTTGAGAAGGCGAAGACGAAAAGAAACATCAGGCTGTCCTTGCCCAACACCAGCAACAGGAATGCCATCACCATGAACAACAGGTGCAGGTAGGCGTAAACAATCTGCATCCAGTTCAGCAGGATGGGTTCCTTGCGCAGCAGTTTGATCGTGTCATGGATCGGCTGCAGGATGGGCGGCCCCATACGACCCTGGGCGCGCGCGGTGAGCCTGCGGTCGATTCCCGACAGCAGGGCTCCAAAGAAGGGCGCCACCACGATGGCCAGAATAATCATCAAGGGTGTCTGAGGTATGATCATATGAACAGTACTCCAAAGAGGCTCAGGATAATCAGCGCCGCGAGGGGATTGCCCCATGCGGTAATTCTGGGTTCGGCAAACAGCGGGAGATAATAACTGGTCAGCAAGGCGGTCGTGGGACCATCGGCAATGCTGTGGAAGGTGAAACTGTTGTCGTCCAGATCCATGTTTTCCCCGCACAGGAAGGGCAGGCGGATTTGTGAGGGTTTGAAGAGAAGAATGCCGGCTAGAATCGCCAGGGCGATGGTGCCGAAAACCACGTACATCGGCCACCCCAGAAACAGGTTGACCGAGTCAAGGATGGAGATGTTGCCTGGGCAGGAACCCACACCGAAGACCGCAAGACTGGCCGGTTTGATCAGTTTTGTGTAGATCGGCGTGGCGCAGACCGAGGCGATCACGGTTCCCGCGCCGATGATTGACAGAATGGTCAACATCCAGGGACTGACGGATTCGATCGTGTATTTCGGATGGTAGGACGTGGTGGTGATACGGCCCAACCACTTGGCCCAGAAAAAGATGGTCAGCGCGCTGCCCAGCACCAGCAGGATCAGCACGACGGGATTATGAACGGAGGACTCAATGGCCATCCACTTTCCAATCAGCATCCCGAACGGGGGCATCATCATCGAGACCATGCCGATCATCGCGATATTGGTCGTCAGCGGCATCTTGAACAACAACCCGCTCATGTCCTCAATGTCGCGGCTTCCGATTTTCTGCTCGATCGTCCCCACACACAGGAACAGGAGCGCCTTGGAGATGGCATGGAAGATCAGGATCGTGATGCCCGCCGCATAGGCGAGCGGGGTTCCGATACCGGCACAGCAGGAAATCAATCCCAGGTTGGCGATGGTGGAGTAGGCCAGCACTTTCTTGCCATTGCTTTGGCCGACCGCCAGTGCGCTGGTGAGAACAAAGGTGAACGCTCCCGCGATGGCGACGATGGCGGCCAGCGAGGTGCCCTGCAGGGACGGCGCGAGGCGGAGGATCAGATAGGAACCTGCCTTGACCATCGTGCTGGAGTGCAACAGGGCCGACACCGGCGTCGGGGCTACCATGGCGCCCAGCAGCCAACTCTGGAAGGGCATCTGTGCGGATTTTGTCATGGTCGCCATGACGAGAAACGCGAGGGGTAGCAACGCCAGGGGCCCCTTGGTCATCACCACCGAGAGACTTTCGGAACCGATGTTATGGGCGGAAAGAAAGA
>CAYHEL010000108.1:0-7819 GCA_964355415.1 uncultured Verrucomicrobiota bacterium
GAGATTGTCGCCGATCATCATCAATCTCAAATCTCAAATCTCAAATCTCAAATACGAAATCTCAAATACGAATCAGTCGGCAGAACCTCAGTGAGCAGGAGGCGGGGGCGGCCTTTGACCTGATCATGAGTGGCGAGGCCACGCAGGCACAGTTGGGTTCATTCCTGACCGCGCTGCGGATGAAGGGCGAGACCGTTGACGAACTGGCCGGAGCCAGCCGGTCGATGCGTCGCCATGCTGTGTTTGTGGATCCGCGTGGCAAGCCGGTGGTGGATACCTGTGGGACGGGCGGCGATTCCCTGGCGACCTTCAATATCTCCACCACGGCGGCGTTCGTCGTTGCCGGCGCGGGGGTTCCCGTCGCCAAACATGGAAACCGATCCATCACCAGCAAATGCGGGTCGGCGGATGTCCTGGCCGAGTTGGGCGTCAACCTTGAGGTGACAGCGGATGTGATGGAGGATTGTATTCACGAGGTCGGGATCGGGTTTTTATTTGCCCCTAAACTTCATCCCGCCATGAAACACGCGATGGGACCGCGCAAGGAACTGGGATTTCGGACGGTGTTCAATCTTCTGGGGCCTCTCGCCAACCCGGCGGGGGCCAGGTATCAGGTGCTGGGGGTCTTTGCCCCTGAACTTACCGAAATGTTTGCCGAGGTTCTCAAAAGGCTGGGCAGTCGCAGGGTTTTTGTTGTCCATGGCCAGGATGGCATGGATGAAATTACCGTCACTGGAACGACGCGTATCAGCGAACTGCGCGATGGGAACATTCGCACGTATAACTTTGACCCTTTGTCGGTCATGGAGGACTATGCGCCACTGTCCTCGCTTGCCGGTGGTGATGCGGTGATGAACGCCAGAATAACCCGGGCCCTATTGGAAGGCGAGGCCGGACCGCGCCGTGATATTGTGTGCCTGAACGCGGCGGCGGGCCTTATTGCCGGCGGGAAGGCAAACGATTTTGTGGATGGATTCAAATTGGCCGGGCAGGCGATCGACAGCGGGAATGCCTTGAAGGCCCTGGAGGGGCTGGTCATGGCGACACGGTGACATCGATGAGTGAAGACAAGAACATATTATCGCGGATCATGCAGGAGCGGAAGAAGGACGTGGCCGCCGCCAAGAGGAAGGTTTCCCTGAATGAACTTCTCGATGAAGCCGAGAAGCGAACGACCTACTTCAGTTTGACGCAAGCCCTCCGAAAGAGTCCGGTTCCCAGGATTATTGCCGAGGTGAAGAAGGCGAGTCCCTCGGCGGGGGAAATCCGGCCAGCCTACAATCCGCTGGCCATCGCCCAGGCGTATGCGTCGGCCGGGGCGGTGGGGATCTCCGTGCTGACCGAACCCCATCACTTCCTGGGTTCACCAGGCGATCTGCGCGCGGTACGAAAAGTGGTGAATCTTCCGCTACTGCGGAAGGACTTTATGTGTGACACCTATCAGTTGGCCGAGGCGGCGGCATGGGGCGCGGATGTCATTCTTCTGATTGTCGCCGCTCTGGAGCCCGAACAATGTCAGATGTATCACCAGGCCGCCCTTGAACTGAATCTCGAAACGATTGTTGAGGTTCACACGGCGGACGAGTTGAAGGTGGCGCTGGCGTGTGAAGGCGCCATAATCGGGGTGAATAGCAGGAATTTGAAAACTTTGGTAACGGATCTGGCCGTTGCCCATGAACTGGCGAAGATGATTCCGGACGACCGGCTGAGCATCGCCGAGAGCGGGATCAGGACGGCGGAGGATGTCCGGGGCTTGATGGACGCCGGCTACGACGGTTTCCTGATCGGTGAGTCGTTCCTGCGGGAGACCTTCCCTGGCAAATCCCTCAAAGCGCTACTCTCTCAATCTCAAATCTGAACTCATCAAGGGCGCCATGATCAGTATTAAAATATGCGGCCTGACCAATGTGGTCGATGCCCTTTGGGCGTTGGAGCAAGGGGCGGATTACTTGGGGTTTGTGCTCTATCCGAAGTCACCGAGGAGCGTGACGGCAGGTCAGTTGAAGGCGATTTGCGATGCGCTTCCAGCGAGGTCAAAGTGTGTCGGCGTTTTTGTCAATGAATCCGCCGCGTTTATTCAAAAGGTTTGGAAAGAATGCCGACTTTCGGCCATCCAGGTGCATGGCGATGAAGACGCGTCCTGCTTTTTGAGGGTCACGATTCCGGTGTGGCGGGCGGTTCGGCTGCAGGAAGGGGAGTGGACTCCCTCACCGACGGGCTGGCCGGCGGAACGATATGTCATCGATGCCGCCTCCCCTGAGTATGGCGGAACCGGGGTGACGGCGGATTGGGATGCGGCGGCTTCATTTTCCGCCCGGCACCGTTCGATGCTCGCGGGAGGGCTTCATCCTGGCAACGTTGCCGAGGCGATCCGGCGCGTCAACCCCATCGGGGTCGATGTGTCGAGTGGCGTGGAGTCATCGCCCGGAAAAAAAGATCTCGGGAAGATCATGGCCTTTATCCAGACTGTTCGAGATGCTGACAAAGGATGTCTTTCGCGGTGACGCGAAGACACGAAGGGGAACGAGATATGAGTACTGTTGGGTTTAATAATATGCCGGATGCCAGTGGGCATTTCGGGATTTATGGCGGACGGTATGTGGCGGAGACGCTGATGCCGGCCTTGATTGAAGTCGAGAAGGCGTACCGGGCGGCACAGGCGGATCCGGCCTTTGATGCCGAATTCAGGGGACTTTTGAGACATTATGTCGGGCGGCCTTCGCCTCTCTACTATGCGCCGCGCCTGACTGAGGCGTTCGGCGGGGCCAAAATCTTCCTCAAACGGGAGGACTTGAACCATACTGGCGCACACAAGGTGAATAATACCCTCGGCCAGGCCATCCTGGCGCGCCGCATGGGAAAGAAGAAACTCATGGCCGAGACAGGGGCAGGGCAGCATGGCGTGGCTACCGCCACGGTTGCCGCCCGCTTCGGCATGGAGTGCGATGTCTATATGGGCGAGGAGGACATCCGCCGCCAGGCCCCGAATGTGAAGCGGATGAACTTGCTCGGAGCCCGTGTGATTCCGGTCAGCAGTGGAACCCGGACGCTTAAGGACGCGATGAGCGAGGCGCTCCGGGAATGGGTGGCTGCGGTGGACACCACCTTCTATGTCATTGGCACGGTGGCTGGTCCCCATCCTTACCCCATGATGGTTCGCGATTTCCAGAGTGTCATTGGCATCGAGACCCGTGAACAGTTGATTGAACTTGAAAACCGCCTGCCGAATCTTGTTATTGCCTGCGTCGGCGGCGGAAGCAATGCCGCCGGCATGTTTTTTCCGTTTCTGAATGATCCGAGCGTCAGGATGGTTGGAGTTGAGGCGGCGGGTCACGGAATAGCCACGGGAGAACACGCGGCAAGCATCGAAGCCGGGCGGGCCGGAATCCTGCATGGGAGTAAATCCTATGTGCTTCAGGATGCGGAGGGTCAGATCAACAACGCCCATTCCATCAGTGCCGGACTGGATTATCCCGGGGTTGGTCCCGAACATGCGCTGTGGGCCGACCTGAAGAGGGTTGAATACGCCGGCATCACGGACTCGGAGGCCGTAGCCGCTTTCCATGAACTCGCTTTGCTGGAGGGAATCATTCCCGCCCTGGAGTCAAGTCATGCCCTTGCCGAGGCACGGAAACGGGCCAAGGACGTCGGACCCCAGGGTTCGATTATCGTGTGTCTCTCCGGTCGGGGCGACAAGGATCTGGAGAGCGTATTGGAATATGATGCCAATCAGAAGTCGGAATAAGACTAATCCTCACCTGAGGCGGGAGACTCCAAAGGAGAATTATGAGTCGGATTGAAACAACATTTGCACGTTTGAAGCAGCAGAATCGGAAAGCACTGGTTGGATTTCTGGTGGCGGGTGATCCTGATCTGGAAACCTCCGAGCGGAACTGCCGGTTGGCATTGGACAACGGGGTGGACGTACTGGAGTTGGGTGTTCCCTTTTCGGATCCCACGGCGGACGGTCCGGTGATTCAGGCGTCCGGACAACGGAGTTTGGCGGCGGGAACGACGGTTTCCAAGGTGCTCGCCATGGCGAGACGTCTGCGCCAGGATTACCAGACCCCGATCGTGTTGTTCGGATATGCGAATCCCTGTTTCAGTTATGGGTATGAAAAACTGGCCCGCGATGCCGCTGAGGCGGGAGTGGATGCTTTTCTCGTGGTTGATCTTCCGTTTGAGGAGAGCGGGGAGTTGCGGCAGCATTTGGACAAGTTCGGATTGGAGTTTATAACCCTGATTGCCCCGACGACCCCTGATGACCGGTTGAAAATCCTGCTCCAGGATGCCCGTGGTTTTGTTTACTATATCATGGTCAAAGGCGTCACCGGCGCCCGGGCTGAAGTTGCGGCTGATGTGTCCGCTCATCTCATCCGGCTTCGACACCATACAAACCTGCCTGTGGCGGCCGGGTTTGGCGTCAGTAATGGATCCCAGGCCCGTGATGCGGCTCGGCATGCGGACGGGGTGGTGGTTGGCAGCGCGCTCGTCAAGGCCGCCGCCGCAGGGCGGCTCGCCGATCTCGTGAAGGAACTGCGCCAGACGCTGGATGCCGGAAAAGGACTCGGGCCATAAAATACTGATTGCGTTGGGAAGTGGAATCGGGTACTAATACGCGGCTTTTTTGGAAGAAAGGTTGGACTATGAAGAAGGATATTCATCCCGATTATCAAGATGCGACGATTACCTGTGCCTGTGGCACAATTGTGAACGTGAAGTCCACAAGCAAGACGATGCATATCAACGCCTGCTCGGTCTGTCATCCGTTTTATACGGGCCGCACCGCCATGGTGGATGCGAAGGGCCGCGTCGAGCAGTTCCGCAAGCGTTACGCCAAGAAGTAGTTATTTTGTATGTCGGAAAAGGCCGGGAACTCCGAGAAGGGTTCCGGCCTTTTTTCTGTTTTAGGGGGGGGGCGCTCATTGGCGTCAAGCATGGTGTGGCCGGATTCCGGCGGGGTTCTTCCGTGATTGAAAAAGCCTATATCGATAAACTGGCGGATAAATTGAGGGAACTCGAGGCGAGTATCTCCAATCCCGCCCTTGCCGCCAGCCCAAAAAAATTCCGCGAGACAGCCAAGGAGCATTCCCGACTCCGGAAGATTCTCGACAAGGCGGATGTCTTTTTCCGGATCAAGCGTGATCTTGAGGAACAACGCGTGCTGTTGTCGGCGGAGAACGCCGATCCTGACCTGAAGATCCTGGCGGCCGAGGAGGTGGTCGGTCTGGAACACGATTTCCCGCCGGCTGAAAAGGATCTGCTGAGTGCGCTTTTGCCGCCGGATCCCAATGACGAGCGTAATGTTATCCTGGAAATCCGCGCGGGTACGGGGGGCGACGAGGCCGCGCTCTTTGCCGGCGACCTCTTCCGGATGTACACCCGTTATTGCGACGGAAGGCGGTGGAAAATGTCGATCATTGATGCCAGTCCCTCGTCCGTTGGCGGCTTCAAGGAAATCGTGTTCTCGGTCACAGGCGACCATGTGTACCAGATCCTCAAATACGAGTCGGGGTGCCACCGGGTTCAACGTGTGCCGACCACGGAATCGGCCGGGCGGATTCATACGTCTGCGGCGACGGTCGCCGTTCTGCCGGAGGTGGACGAGGTGGATGATATCGAGATTCCCGCCGCCGACATACGGGTCGATATATTTTGTTCGTCCGGGCCGGGCGGGCAGGGGGTCAACACCACGTACTCCGCCATCCGCATCACGCATCTGCCAACCGGTCTCGTGGCGCAGAGCCAGGACGAACGGTCCCAGCACCGGAACAAGGAAAAGGCATTGAATGTCCTCAAGGCCCGCCTGTTGGACTGGCAACAGCGCCAGGACGAGGAGAAAAGCGGGGACATGCGCCGTACCCAGATTGGTTCGGGTGACCGCAGCGAGAAAATACGAACCTATAATTTTCCCCAAAACCGGCTGACGGATCACCGTATCAACTTCACCATCTATACGCTCAATCGTTTTATGGAAGGCGAGATTGACGGACTGATCAGAACGCTTCAGACTCACGATATTGAACTGCGCATCCAGAAGGAAATGGCGTCCATCAAAGGATGAAAACGTTGCTTGATGTCCTTCAGTCGGGCGCCGGTTACCTGGCCGGCAAGGGGGTTGAGAATTCCCGCCTGGTCATGGAACAGTTGATGGCGCATTCCCTGAAGTGTCCGCGCCTCCATCTCTATCTTCGTTTCGAAACCGCGATTCCCGAAGACCGTCTTGTCACGCTTCGGGAGGGAATCAAAAGGATTGGCGCCGGGGAACCCCTGCAATACGTTCTGGGAGACACCGAGTTTATGGGGCGGCGGTTCAAGACCGATAAACGGGCGCTGATTCCCCGACCGGATACGGAGTCGCTGGTCGAAGCCGTGCTCGCCTGCACCTCTCTCTGGGCGCTGGAGAAACCGGTCATCGTGGATGTCGGTTCGGGGAGCGGATGCATTGTGGTGAGTTTGGCGCTGGCGAAGCCTCAGGCCGATTACCGGGCCGTTGAGGTGAGCGAGGCCGCTTTGTCACTGGCCCGCGAGAATGCCGCCGGGTGCGGCGTATCCGGGAGAATTCATTTCCAGCCGGGTAACTTGCTGGCCGACTTTGCTCCGGTCTCCCTTGATGCCGTGGTGTCGAATCTGCCCTATATTACGACCGAGGACTGTCATGGCCTTCCCCGTCATATCCGGGAACATGAGCCGATGTCCGCCCTTGACGGCGGATCAGACGGGCTGGATCTGATCCGCCGATTGGTTGTCGAGGCGCGCCGTGCGCTTCGTCCCGGTGGGTGGATTTTTTTGGAGATCGGCTTTGATCAGGCAGACCGGGTTGTAGACTGTTTGAGGGTGTGCGGGTTTTCTGATAGTGTTGTAATCAAGGACTTGGGAAACCGTGACCGTGTGGTTCAGGCGATATGTTGAAAAGGAGCAGAACATGGACTTTCTTGATCTAGTCAATAAGCGGTTCAGCGTGCGCGCGTATGACTCGAAGCCCGTTCCCGACGATACGATCAACACGATTTTGGAGGCGGCGCGTCTGGCGCCAACAGCGGCGAACCGGCAACCCTTGCACCTGATTGTCCTCCATAAGGGGGAGAAACGTCCCGCCATGAACGGGGTCTATCTGAGGGATTGGTTCAGGCATGCGCCGGTGGTCATCGTCGTCTGTGCGGAGCCGGCCAAAGCCTGGGTGCGGGGTGACGGCAAGAACTACGGAGATGTGGATGCCGCTATCATGATGGATCATATCACCCTGTGTGCGGCGGATATCGGCCTGGGAACCTGCTGGATCGCCGCCTTCGATGCGGCCAAGGTGCGTGCGATCCTTGATTTGCCAGCGGGTATTGAACCTGTGGCTCTGACACCGCTGGGATACCCCGCCGAGGCCGCCCGCGCCAAAATTCGAAAAACACTTTCTGAATTTGTGCACAGGGAAAAGTGGTAAGGGATACCAAGCACCGCCCCCCCCAAAAAAAGAGAGGGAGTCCAGGGATCAGTCATGACTTCTAAAGCGAAAGGCGCGGGCTGGGTCGTGTTTGCCCTGGCCTGCTTTTCCTTTGCGGCCTGGTTCGGGGCGCACTCTGGAAAGAAGGACGTTTCGGACGCCAGCCGCCCCATGCGGCTCGATGCCCCGCCGGGTGTGCGCTTTGTGACTGTGGCCCTGGGTGGTTTCAGGGGACTGCTTGCCGATGTCCTCTGGGTGCGCGCATCGGATCTACAGGATCAGGGACGTTTTTTTGAAGTTGCCCAACTTGCCGACTGGATTACCCGCCTTGAACCGCGCTATCCGGAGGTGTGGATCTATCATGCCTGGAATATGGCGTACAAT
>CAYHEL010000109.1:0-7761 GCA_964355415.1 uncultured Verrucomicrobiota bacterium
GGGCCGAAGAAATCGCCCTTTCCGCTCTCGTCCACACCGATATGCGGGGCCAGCGCTTCGGGGTTGAGGATATCTTCGTAGCCAACCTTGGCCGACATCAGAACCAGGGGTTCGAGCGTAAACGTGACAAAATCCTGGGCCCCTCTCCCCTGGACCACGCATTTTCCCGACTGGTAAAGGACAATCCGACAGTGGTCGCCATCGACGGCGATGATGGAATAGGGAACTGTGGCCGCCTTGAAGTTGCCCCCTTCCAAGATCAGGATCAGGGAAGCCTGCTGCCCCTCCGATAGTTCGAATGTGAATGAATTGCGAGTTTCCATAAACGCTCAGTTATATCACAGAAGTCCCGGCAGGCAAAAGAAATTTGGCATCTATTTGCCGGTTTCGCGAAGGATTCAGGCCTGTTGGCATTTTGCCAATTCCAAGCGCAACCAATTGACGGCCGTTTTGGCGGCCAGGTCACGAATCATATGTCGGGCGCCGGGGAACTGAAACCTTTGTGCTAAAACGAGGGTTTCTCCATCATTCCGGGTAGCCAGTCCGATCCACACCGTTCCCACAGGCTTTTCAGGGGATCCCCCATCAGGACCTGCTATCCCCGTTAAGGCGACAGCCATGCTTGCCCCGCTCTTTTCCAGCGCCCCTTTCGCCATGGCGCGGACCACGGCCTCGCTTACAGCGCCATCACACTCAATTACTGATGCGGAAACGCCTAATTCACGGGTCTTCATCTCATTCGAGTAGGTCACCCAACCCCCTGCAAACCAAATACTTGAACCGGGAATGTCGGTCATCATTTTAGACACCAATCCCCCGGTGCAACTTTCGGCGACGGCCAACGTCATCCCGGTTTCAGAACACCGTTCGGCAACCTTGTCGGTCAGCGTTTCGCTCCCCCGTCCGAAATACAGATTTCCGAGCAGGGTCTTCACCTCGCTCACCGTCTGTGCCAGTTTCTTCTGAGCCAGAAGCGGAGTGGGGGCTTCACTCCGAATCCGGATTGTGACGATCCCTCCGCTCACGGTGGTGCCAACCAGCGGATTCCGGTCGCGCCGCATGATATCCCCGAGTTTTTCAGCGACCGTGGACTCACCCGCCCCGAACGTATGCAACGCCTCCGAGGCCAGGGCATGTCCCGCCCCATGTTCAAAAAGCGGCAACACATAACGCTCCGCCATCTTCATCATTTCACGGGGAACACCGGGAAACGCAAACACCACGGATCTACCCATTTTCACCTTGATGCCCGGGGCCGTGCCCCAATCGTTGTCCAATACGTCACTCCCCCTGGGCACCATGGCTTGTATGCGGTTTGACACAGGCATGTCCCGATTCAGGGTTTTAAAGAAGGCCTTGATGCGATCCAGTGATGGGGGATGCAGATCCAGCGGCCGGTTGATCAGCGCCGCCATCGACTGTCGCGTCAGATCGTCCGCAGTTGGCCCCAAGCCCCCCGTCGAGATCACGACATCAGCCACCTCGCAGGCCTCCTTCATAGCGTTCACCGTGGCTTGAATGTCATCGGCGACCGTCTTGTGATAGAGGGGTATGACACCACGATCAGACAATTGGGCGCTCAACCAGGCGGAGTTGGAGTCCACCGTCTGCCCCAGGATGAGTTCATCTCCAATGGATAGTAAGACAGCCTTCACTGGTTACAGAGTATCAAAACCATTGTAAACTCGACAAGCCCCACCTGGGGGAGTACACTACTGGCGTGAGGATGAGGACATTCCAATGCGACGGTTGACCATTCTCCTGCTCGTGTTAGCAGGCTTGATACCGGGTCTGACCTGGGCGTCCAGTATCACCTTGGACGAGGTGCGTGCTGAATGGATACGCTTGTTCCCCGCCCCTGTCAGCAGGTCGGATTCCCCCCTTCCCGCGCCCGAGTCGTACGCCATTCTTCACAAGGAATTCCTTTACATCCGCCCCGACGAAATCAGTCCAGCGGTTCTGTTCCGCTCATGGCAAGCCATACGGGACTATCCCGTTCCTCTGCGCCGGGCCCATGCGTCCTGTGTCAAGATCATCACCCCGAACTGGCATGGCGCAGGAATTGTCGTCTCGCCTGATGGATATATTCTGACCTGTTATCATCTCCTCGCCGGCGTTCCGGGCGCCTGTGTTATGACACTCGAAGGACAAGTGTTCACGTTGACCAATATTGTTGCCTACTCAGCCGTTTATGACCTGGCGCTCCTAAAGATTCCGGCCGAGACGCCGGTTTATATTCCTATTGAGGAAGGCGCCATGGCGCCTGTTGGCTCCCCCTTGAGCATTGTCGGCCATCCGGGCGATATCACCTGGAAACTGAGCCAGGGCACGGTTGTCCGACATTATCATGAGGGGCGAACCTCGTTGCTTCATTTCGATTCAGACATTGGGCACGGCAATTCGGGCGGACCGGTCATTGATCCGCAGGGGCGGCTTTGCGCCATTACCGCCTGCATTGCACAATTGGCTGACGGTTCCAAAGTCAAGGCCGGGGTGGATATTCAAACCATTCGCGAGTTCATCGCGTCGGCGAAGAATCCAGTCTCATTCACCCAACTGAGCGACAGGGATAGAAACTGGAGAATGACCGAGTTTCTGGGAACCATCAATGTGGTGCTGGATCTGTGGATTCGAGAATGGCAGGCGGCGATGGCCTCGGTATCCATCAGCGAGGAACCCTCCATTTTTCTTTCTTCGTCAAAACGACTGCGACTGGGCCACATCCGGAAGGTTACAGAGACCTCCGTCAAACTTCTCCTGTTGCGGTCTTTGCTCAATCAGTGTGAAATGACTGTAGGATTGGATCCCCGCCTTTATCGAAGCATGAAGGAAACCGCCAATGCCATGGATCAACTCATCGACGGCACCGCATCGCTCCGGGAGGTGTCAACGGCAGACCAGCTTCAGTCCACCGTGAAAATCCTTGCCACACGGCGCACAGACGCCCTGAGTTCCTTTGGTCAGGCCCTGGCCTCTCTTGAGGAATCCGGACGATCACTGGAAACCGCCCCACCCCGGCAAGAGGCCATTCGGACTCTCTGCAACGCCTATCCCCAGACGGGAAACCATGTCGGGTCAACCCTGAGGACAGGACAAGGCTCCCCGTAGTCGGAGCGGTCACAACCGGAATAATGAACGGGCATTGATCGTGGTTTGGATGGCCAACTCCTCACGTGTTACTCCGCGAAGTCCGGCCAGGAGGGATGCCACCAGGGGAAGATAGCAGGGTTCATTGGGTTTCCCCCGATGCGGAACCGGCGCCAGGTAGGGCGTGTCGGTCTCGATCAGCAACCGGTCTCCGGGAATCATCCTGGCCACCTCGCGAAGTGAGTCGGCATTCCGAAAGGTGACAATCCCGCTGAAACTGATCATGAATCCCAGATCCAACAGCGCCCTGGCCATGGATTCACTCCCCGTAAAACAGTGTACCACGCCAATCCGATCCGGGTCTCCCCTCCAGGAACGAGAATGTTCCCCGAGAAGGCTCAGGGTCTCACGCTCCGCGTTACGACTGTGAATAATCACCGGAAGACCGAGTTCACGTGCGAGGATGAGTTGGGCGGACATCAGCTCCTGCTGTGATTTCGCCGTCTCGGGGGAATGGTGGTAATCAAGTCCGATCTCGCCAATAGCCGCGACATGCCCTGACGGGGCCGACTCGATCAGAGTCCGGATATCATCGACCCGGACATCGGATCCGGCAAGACTCCGATCATAGGAAACGGCCGCCTTGACGACCTCCGGAAACAGCGCGGCCACCCGGAGCGCAGCCGCATTGGCGTCCGGCTCACACCCCACCGCAATCAGGCGCCCCACGCCAGCGATCCGGGCACGCTCAATGATCCCCGCAATCTCGGCGGACGACATGGTCTCCCGAAAATGAACATGGGAATCCGTCAGCATGATTGGCGCTGGTGTTCTGCCTGGACAATAGCCTGCAACTCGGAATAGGCAGACTCCAAGTCGTCATTTACAACCCGGTACTGAAATTCCTGTCCTCGCTCCAGTTCTTTACCGGCGTTGACCAGACGGCGTTCGATCACGTCCGGGGCGTCCTCCCCACGTTTCTCAAGACGGTCGCGGAGCGCATTCAGCGAGGGCGGGACAATGAATATATCAACGTAAGCGCGGCCCAGCAGTCCGCCCTGGGAGCGGGCCGCCTGCCGAACCGACGCGGCGCCCTGGACATCGATGACCAGGAGAACATCCCGGCCAACCGTCAAGGCCTCCTCGACGGCGCTACGCAGAGTTCCATATTGATTTCCATGCACCACGGCATGTTCCAGAAAAAGCCCTTCAGTTACCCGACGATTGAATTCTTCAGCCGACAGAAAATGATACTCGGATCCGTCCCGCTCCGCCCCGCGCGGCGCCCGGGTGGTGCAGGTCACAGACCGAGTCATGCCGGGATTCCCTGCCAGCAAGCGGTTGCACAGGGTTGTCTTCCCAGCGCCTGACGGCGCCGAAACAACGAGTAGCAAGGCCCTTCTCTTTGCGTTCTGATTCATCCCTCTACTCAATGTTCTGAACCTGTTCCCGGATGCGTTCCAGTTCGGTCTTGAATTCAATCACGAGACGGGTGATACAAACCTCATTGGCTTTGGAACCGATGGTGTTGATCTCCCGGAACATTTCCTGGGCCAGGAAATCAAGCGTCCGTCCGGCGGGTTCGTGCGCCTTCATCAGACCTTTCGCCTGCCTCAAGTGACTGACCAGCCGGGTGACTTCCTCCGTGATGTCAGACCGGTCGGCAAAGACAGCCAGTTCCTTCACAACCTGGGGATCTCTCAGGTCGAGTGCAACCCCCGCCTGCGCCAGCCGTTTGACGAGCGCCTCACGGTATCGCGTTGTCACATGCGGCGCCTCAGTCTTGACCCCCTCCAACAATGTCTCCAAAGTCGCGATTCGACGCTTCAAATCCAGACCCAGTGCGGCGCCTTCCTTCCGTCTCATCGCCAGCAATTGCCGGAGGGCGGCGCCGAGCGCCTTCTCCAGGACAGGCCACACGGTATCGGCATCCTGACCCGCGCCATCCGTTACGACCACACCGGGCAGACTCAGGATATGGCTGGCCGAGACATCATCCGGCAAATTCAAGGCATGGGCCGTCTTACGGAGTTCGGCGACGAAAGACGCCGCGAGAACGCCATCGATCCGAAAACTCTTCTGCCGCAGTGCATCGGACACATGCACGACGACTCCGCCGGTGACCTGTCCCCGCGAGACCGACTCCTGAATCCGTTCCACGATTCGTGATTCCAATGAGATCAGAGGGCGCGGCAGGTTCATGCGGACTTCCCGTTGCTTGCGATTGACGGTGTTCAGTTCCACCTCCGCGCGAATTCCCCCTGCCGCCGATTCGCCCCGCCCATACCCGGTCATGCTTAGCAATGCCATACACGCCTCACTTTTTTTCGTTGGCCTTCAGTTGTTTCAGGTAGGCCTCCACAAACAGATCCAGACCGCCGTCCAGAACCGCGTCAACCTGGCTGGTCTCGGCATCCGTCCGGTGATCCTTGACCATGGTGTAAGGCTGGAGCACATAGGAACGAATCTGACTACCCCAGGCAATTTCGCCCTTCTGGCCGTAAAACCGCTCCATATCCTTCCTCTTCTTGTCCAACTCCAATTCATATAACTTGGCTTGCAGCATCTTCATGCATTTGTTCCGGTTGGCGTGCTGGGATCGTTCCGCCTGGCAGGATACCACGCTCCCGGTGGGAATATGGGTGATGCGGATCGCCGAGTCGGTTTTATTGACATGCTGACCGCCCGACCCGCTCGAGCGATACGTGTCCACACGCAAATCCTTGTCGTCGATCACGATGTCGATATCATCATCAAGTTCGGCGATCACATCGAGGGAGGCGAAGGAGGTATGGCGCCGTTTATTGGAATCGAACGGGCTGATCCGAACCAGGCGATGGACTCCGCGTTCACATTTCATGAACCCATACGCATAGGGGCCTCGAACGGCAAAGGTGGCATATTTGATTCCAGCCTCATCGCCCGCGGCGATATCAAGCACCTCAATCTCAAACCCCTTGATCGAACAGAACCGCTGGAACATCCGGAAAAGCATACTCGCCCAATCGCAGGATTCCGTACCGCCTGCGCCGGCATGGATTGTGACAAAGGCGTTGTTGCGATCCAATTTGGCATTCAGGAGCGATTGCGTCTCCAACTTCCTGAAATCCGCATCAGCCCGATCGAGATCCCGTCCGGCATCGGCCAGGGCCTGTGAGCGCGCCGAACCAGACGGCTCGGCATCGGCCAAATCAGCCATGACATCGGCTTCCTCGAGAAGACGCTCAATTTCATCAAAAGGGCCAAGAACGGCCTTGATTTCATTGACCCGTCCCAAATGGCTCTTGGCCTTGTTGGGATCCTCCCAGAAGTCCGGCGCGGAGGTCTGAGCCTCCAGTTCCTTTAACGTGGCACGGCGACTGGCAACGTCAAAGATAACCTCGCATCTCTTCGGTCTTTTCCCGCAATTCCTGGATGCGGCCCTTGATATCATCATTCATAGATCAGTGACTCTCCCGGTACGTAAACACACTTGTGATACTGGCCGGTCACTATAGAGGCTAATCCCCGGTCTTTCAATGATTCTTGTTAGAACTCTGCGCTGTGCTAAAGTCTGGCCATGTCTGGTTTAAAACAGGTTCTCTTCCTTCAACTTCCCCAACTCGACAACGACCTTCCTGGCGACAGCGAGAATGTGCCGATGGCGGCGGCCTATCTTCAATACTCGGCTGAACTCGCCGGCGAAGGACGTTATTATTCCTTCGCACGCCTTCCAAACGACCTGCAAGGGGCGGATAATGCCACTCTACTTGACGAGATTGCAGACCGTGCCCCCGCCGTTTTGGCCTGCACACTCTATCTCTGGAATATCGAGCGGACACTGAGATTGGTGCGGCTGATGAAGGCCCGTCGGCCCGATATGCGCGTTCTTCTGGGTGGACCGGAAGCCGCCTACACCCACCCGTTTCTGTTCCGACAATCCGTTGCCGATGCCATCGGTGTCGGCGAAGGCGAAACCATCTTTCCGGCCCTATTGCGAACCTTTCGCACGGGCAGTCCGGTCAACTATTCGACCGTGGCGATAAAAGGGCCGGGAGGGTATCGGTGGGGCACGCAGGTTCCTGAACCTGTCAGCCTCACCCGCGCGCTTCCCCCACCCGACTATGAAGCCTGCAGGCCTGACGCCAGGGGAATGGCCTATCTGGAAACCTCGCGGGGATGCCCGATGCGTTGCATTTACTGCCGCTACCCGCAGTTGCGCCGGGCCATGTCCTTTCTCACGCCGGTTGACGTTTTCAAGCGGGTTCTCGCCCTGCGCCGGATGGGGGCTACGGAAATCCGTTTTGTGGATCCCACCTTCAACTCCCATCCGCAGTTTCGTGAGATGATCACTCAACTGGCCCGACTCAACCGGGACGGTAAGGTAAAATTCTTTGCCGAGTTGAACGCCTGTCACATGACTCGTGAGGAGGCCCACGATCTGGCGCGAGCAGGCTTCGCTGAGATTGAAGTGGGGGTGCAAAGCCGTGATCCGGTCGTCTTAAAGAGCATTCGTCGTCCAACCGATTTGGCCCGCCTCGATGAAGGGATAGGATATCTCATCCGGGAACGCATCAAAGTCACCGTGGATATTATGTACGGATTACCCCTGCAACGGCTGGGAGACGTTCGGCGTTCACTCCAATGGGCGCTGAAACTCCGGGGCGCCAATGTGCAGTGTCTGCAGACACTCCT
>CAYHEL010000110.1:0-7727 GCA_964355415.1 uncultured Verrucomicrobiota bacterium
GTTTCTTCTCACTCTCGAAGTGGGGCACCTTTACGCCTGGCGGAAAGGTGCGTTCAATTGGGCCTCGACCCGGTCGCGGACGAACGGGATGTCATGAGCGGGATCCTTCACCAGACCTATGATGCGAAGGGGGAGGGACATCAGGTCATTGTCACCCGGGTCGATGCCGCCGTGAACTGGATCCGCAAAAATTCCTGCTGGCCGCAACCCATGGGCCTGGCCTGCTGCGCCATCGAACTCATGGCGACCGGCGCAAGCCGTTTCGACATTTCCCGTTTTGGCGCCGAGGTGATGCGTTTTTCACCGCGGCAATCCGATTGCATGATCGTGGCCGGAACCTGCGTCTATAAGATGGCCGGCGTGGTGAAGCGGGTCTGGGATCAGATGCCGGCGCCAAAATGGTGCATTGCGATGGGCGCCTGCGCCAGCACCGGCGGCATGTACCGCAGTTATTCAGTGGTGCAGGGAGTCGACCATTTTCTGCCGGTGGATGTGTATATCTCCGGTTGTCCTCCACGGCCCGAAGCGCTGCTTGAGGGATTCATGGCAATCCAGCGCAAGATCGAGCATTCAAAGGGGTTCAGCGCATTGAAATCATCTGATCCGGCGCCTGTCGAGGACGGGGCACTGTCGGGGCCGATCATAATCTGTGGCGAATGACTCCATGAACACCTCCAACGCCATTGCCCTTTTAAGAGAACGCTTTGGCAGCGATGTTGTGGAGCCCCCTGTCTTTCGGGGCGAACAGGGCGTCCAACTCCGCCGTGAGCGGCTCGTGGAGGCCTGCCGGGTTCTGAAGACGGAGTGCGGCTTCGATATGCTGACCGATCTGACCGGCCTTGACAATTTCGGTGACTCGCCCCGCTTCGAGATTCAGTATTTGCTGTATTCATTGTCGCATTTATCGCGTCTGCGGCTCTCCGTCGGGGTTCCGGAGGAGGATCCCGTTGTGGACTCCGTGTGCGCCATCTGGGGAACCGCCAACTGGCATGAGCGCGAGGCGTTCGATATGATGGGGATCCGATTCACCGGGCATCCGGATCTCCGCCGTATCCTGATGTGGGACGGCTATCCCCATCATCCCCTCCGCAAGGACTTTCCCGTGGCGGGCCTGCCCGCCGAATTACCTGCCACGGCGATGGATGCCGGGGCCGTTGAGGTCGCTCCCATGGAGGGCGGTCCTTTTGTCGCGGTGACGGGAACGACCTTCTCGACGCGTCGTGAACCGCGCGCCTGCGATTCCGCCGCCGAGCGTGATCGTTCCGTGAAGGATCCCCACCGGAAGGAGGAGATCTGACATGACCGTTTCAACCAACGATCTGCTCTGGATCGATTCGGCGCACCGTGCCCGTGAAGTCTGGGAACAGCAACCCGATTCCGACCGCATGATCATCAACCTTGGGCCGCAGCATCCCAGCACACACGGGGTGTTGCGTGTGGTTTTGGAGTTGGATGGCGAGGACATTACCCGCGTGTGGCCCGATATCGGATATCTGCACCGGGGCGACGAGAAGATTGCCGAGAACATGACCTACCAGCAGTTTCTGCCCTATACGGACCGGCTCGATTATCTGGCTCCGCTCGCCAACAATGTCGTGTACGCCTATGCCGTTGAAAAACTGCTCGGGATTGATGTTCCGCCGCGGTGCCACGTCATCCGCGTAATCTGCTGTGAACTTTCCCGCATTGCCTCACATCTGCTCGGATTGGGTTGCTATGCCATGGATGTGGGCGCGATGACCGTTTTTTTGTACTGTATGCGGGAACGCGAAAAGATCATGGATCTGTTCGAGTTGCTCAGCGGGGCGCGTTTCACCAGCAGTTACATACGTATTGGCGGTCTCGCCAATGATTTACCCGTTGCGTTTGTTCCGGGCGTACGGCAATTCCTTGAAGGCCTGCCTGCGGCCGTGGATGAGATTGATGGATTACTGATCCGGAATCGAATCTTTGTTGACCGCACCCGCGGTGTGGGCGTCCTCTCGAAGGAGATCGCCATCGACCTTGGGTTGACCGGACCGAATCTGCGGGCCTCGGGGGTGGAGTGGGATTTGCGCAAGGCGCACCCCTACAGCGCCTATGGGGAGTTTGATTTTGACGTGCCAACGGGTTCGGTTGGCGATTGCTACGACCGTTTCCTGGTTCGCATGGAGGAGGTGCGGCAGAGTCGGCGGATTGTGCAACAGGCAATTGACCGGTTGCCCGGCGGCGCCTGGCATGTGGACAATGGAAAAGTCTTTCTGCCCTCCAAAACGGAGGTGCTCACCCGAATGGAACCCTTGATTCATCAGTTTATCCTGATCACGGAGGGCCTTGATGCGCCGCCGGGGGAAATCTATTTCTCCGCCGAGAACCCGAAGGGTGAACTGGGGTTCCTCATCGTCAGCAGAGGCGGTGGTGTCCCGCACCGGTTGAAGGTGCGTTCCCCCTCCTTTGTCAACCTGCAGGCGCTTCCCGCGCTGGCCGTGGGGCATATGTTGAGCGACATGACCGCCATTCTCGGAAGTCTGGATTTTGTCATGGGGGAGTGTGACCGGTAACATGGCCTTGCACGTTCCCATGGACTTGGAGCAGAGGATGGATGAACTCATCCTGCATTACCCGGAAGACCAGCGCCGGTCGGCTGTCCTCTGGCTGCTTCACCTGCTGCAGGAGCAGTACGGGTCTATCGGTCGTGAACAGGTGGAGTGGACAGCCTCCAAACTTCACCTGGCTGAAATCAATGACGGGGAATTGGTTCGGTTTTACCCGATGTTTACCGAGTCGCCGCGTGGACGCTTCCACATCAGGGTTTGCCGATCCCTTTCCTGTGAGCAGTGCGGCTGTGGCTCCATTTTCCAGCAACTCCAGAAGGCGCTTGGCGTGCCGCCGGAAACGGTGACTGCCGACGGTCTGTTTTCCGTCTCGCCGGTTGAATGCCTGGCCGCCTGCGGCTCGGGTCCGGTGATGATGATCAATGACGAACTCTATGAAAACCTGATGCCTGCTGACGTGGATCGGATCATTGCCGGGATTCGGACAACCGGCCAGGTCGAAATGCCCATGCTGGCGCCCGTGCCCCCGGCTCATCCGCTGGAGCGCCGCCTGCTGATGACGGCCATGTCGAAACCCGGCTACACGGGGTTGATCGAGGATTATCTGGCGGTGGGCGGGTACCAGTCGCTGCAGAAAGCCTTTTCGCTCAAGCCGGAACAGACGATTCGCGAAGTGGCGGAAAGTCGGTTGAAGGGACGAGGCGGCGCCGGATTCCCTACCGGGGTGAAGTGGAAATATGTCGACCGCCGATCCGGCAAACCGATCTATCTGGTTTGCAACGCGGATGAAAGCGAACCCGGTACTTTCAAGGATCGTCAATTGATCTATCGCGATCCGCACCGGCTGATCGAGGGGATTTTGATTACCTGTTATGCCATTGGGGCCAGGACGGCCTATCTCTATATCCGGGGCGAGTTTGCCGCCGGCGCGAAAATCCTGGCGCGCGCCATTGAGGAGGCGCGGGAACGCTTTCTGGTGGGGCGTAATATTCTGGGAAGCGGTTTCGACTGCGATATTTTCCTCCATCGTGGCGCCGGCGCCTATATCTGCGGGGAGGAAACCGGCTTGATTGAGTCGCTTGAAGGAAAACGCGCCTATCCCCGGATCAAACCTCCATTCCCGGCGGTCAAGGGGTTGTTCAACTGTCCGACGGTTGTCAATAACGTGGAAACCCTCTGTACCGTTCCATTCATTATCCAGAACGGCAGCGAGTGGTTCCGTTCGCTCGGCGTGCCCAATTCATATGGCACCCGCATCATGTCGGTGAGCGGGGCCGTGAAACGCCCGGGCTACTATGAGATTGAAATGGGCAAGGTAACCCTCCGGCAATTGATTGACGAGGTGTGCGGCGGCACGTGCAGTGGACGTCCCATCAAGGCCGTGATCCCCGGGGGAAGTTCAATGCCCATGTTGCCCCCGGATAAATTGGACGTTTCGCTGGATTTTGACGCCCTTTTTGCAGCCGGTTCGATGGCCGGTTCCGGGGGCGTGATCGTGCTGGATGAGACGGATGATATCGTCGAGCGCGCCCTGAATGTGGCCCGGTTCTATGCCCATGAATCCTGCGGACAATGTACACCCTGCCGGGAGGGCACCTTGTGGATGGAGAAGATTCTGCATCGCTTGCATACCGGGAGGGGCCGCCCTGAGGATGTTGATCTGTTGATGGATGTGGCCAATCATATCGATGGCACCACGATTTGTGCGCTGGGTGAGGCCGCTGCCTGGCCGATCAAGGGGTTCCTTCGTCACTGCCGCGCCGATTTTGAACGTGCGGCAGAGGGAGGGCGCCCATGAGTGAGCCCTTGATCCAACTGAAGATCAATGAACAACCCGTGCTGGCCCCGGCCGGAATCAATCTTATCGAGGCGGCCAAACTGATCGGTGTCGAGATTCCGCATTTTTGCTACCACCCCTCCCTGTGCATCGCCGGAAACTGCCGTATGTGTGTGGTGGAAGTGGCCATGTTAAGGACGTCGCCGACCGGGCAGTCAGTACTGGAGTGGAGTCCGAAGTTGACCATCGCCTGCAACACCACGGTGGTGGAGGGCATGGAGGTCAGAACCGATACAGCCCGGGTCAGGGAGGCGCGCCGGGGCGTCATGGAATTCCTGCTCATCAACCATCCCCTGGATTGTCCGATCTGCGACCAGGCCGGGGAGTGCCGGTTGCAGGAATTGGCCGTGGATTATGGCCAGGCGGAAAGTCGCTTCGTCGAAGAGAAGGAAAAGAAACCCAAGAAAACCCCACTTGGGCCGAAGGTGATTCTCGATGACGAGCGCTGCATTCTCTGCTCGCGCTGTATCCGGTTCATGCGCGATGTGGCCAAACAGGATTGCCTGGGGTTTGTCGGGCGCGGCAGTCATTCCACGCTGACGTATTATCCGGGGCCCGAACCTGATTCGAATTATTTGCTGAACACCGTTGATCTCTGTCCTGTCGGCGCCCTGACTTCGGTTGACTTCCGATTCAAACAACGGGTGTGGTTCCTGAAACAGACCCGCAGCATTTGTCCCCATTGCGCGACGGGGTGTAATACCGTCATTTCCTCGCGGGAAGGACAGGTCTATCGGCAGACCCCGCGCGACAACGAGGCCGTTAACTTGTGCTGGATGTGTGACGAAGGCCGCCTGAATTATCGGTTTGTGAATGATGCGCGCCGGTTAAGGGATCCGGTGGCAAAAGGCGCCGGAAAAGCGGCTGAGGTGATGAATTGGCCCGACATGACGCGGTTGGTTTCTGGCGCACTGAACGCTCATCGCGACGCGGGCACGGGGCAGATTGCCTGTGTGGGATCAGCGAGGGCGACAACCGAGGAGTTATTCCTGTTTCGGCAACTAGCGGATGCGGTGAAGGTCAGCCTGAGCGATGTCATTCCGCACGATGGGCAGGCCGACACCTTCCTGGTGAAAAAAGACCGTACCCCCAATATGCGGGGCGCCCTCCTCACCGGTGTGGCCGCCTCTCCGCCCGGCCGCCACATTCCGCTGATCGCGCAGGGCATTGAAGAGGGCCGGATCACGGCGTTGGTCGTACTGGGTGAAAATGTGGCGGCGGCGGGAATCGGCCCGGATTTGCTTGCGAAACTGGAGTGTCTTGTGGTCATCGATGTCTTGCCCGGCGCCACGACGGAGGCCGCCCACTATCTCCTCCCAGGGGGATCGTTTGCTGAAAAGGCGGGAACCTTCATCAACGAGGTCGGCCGTATTCAGAGAATCAATCCGGCGGTGGCGTCACCCGGACAGGCGCGCCCGGAGTGGATCACTCTCGCCGCCTTGCTGGAGCAATTGGGACACCCGGGTTATTCTGATTTGGACGGGGTATTCAAACAGATGGCGCTGACCCTGGCGCCGCTGGCAGGCTTGACGTTCGGGAAGATCGGTTCACAGGGAGTACAACTCAATGTGGAGTGATCCTGTCATTCTGGAGTGGATTCTGATCGGCGTGAAGATACTGGTCATCTTCGGATTGGTTCTGACGATCGTGCCCTACACGGTGCTTGCCGAGCGCCGAATCTGCGCGTGGATCCAGGATCGAGTCGGTCCCAACAGGGTCGGGTTCCAAGGCCTGCTTCAGCCGATCGCCGACGGACTGAAACTCATGCTGAAGGAGGACATGCTTCCGAACCATGTCCATAAGGTCCTTTTCACGCTGGCTCCCGCACTGGTGTTCATGCCGTCGTTGATGATTCTGGCCGTCATTCCCTGGGGGAGCGCCATCGGCCCGATGAAATGTGTGGTATCGGACATGAACGCCGGGATGCTGTTTGCCCTGGCGCTGGCGTCCTTCACTGTGTACGGCATTGCGCTGGCCGGCTGGTCGAGCAATTCGAAGTATGCCTTTCTGGGAGGAGTGCGCTCGGTGGCGCAGATGATCTCCTATGAAATCTGCCTCGGCCTGAGTCTCATCCCGATCTTTATGCAGGCGGGAACGCTGAATCTGGGGACGATTGTCGGGTATCAGACCCATCACGGCTGGTTGATTCTTTATCATCCCCTGGCGTGTTTCATCTTTGTTATCAGTCTCTTTGCCGAATGCAACCGAACCCCGTTTGATCTTCCTGAAGCGGAACAGGAATTGGTCAGCGGTTACCATACGGAATACAGTTCGCTGAAATTCGGGCTTTTTTATCTGGGCGAATACGCCAACATGCTGGTGGCCTCGGCGTTGGTCACAACACTGTTCCTGGGCGGATGGTCGCTGCCTTTCGCGCCATTCAATGCGCCTGCGATTCGGGTCTGGGTCGGATTGATTCACGTGATGGTTTTTGTCGCCAAGGTGTGCTCCGTGCTATTCTTCTTCATCTGGGTGCGGTGGACTGTGCCGCGTTTCCGGTATGACCAACTGATGGGACTGGGCTGGAAGGTCTTCTTCCCCCTGGCGCTGGTCAACATCCTGGTGGTTGCGGTCATCATGGCTTGTAAGGCAAACCTATGATTGTTAAACGTCCAAAACTCTCGTTCTGGGACAGGATCTACATGCCGCAGATCCTCATGGGCCTTTGGACGACCCTGAAGCACATTCCCCGGAAGAAGTTCACCCGGCAATACCCTGAGGAGAAGCCGCCTCTTCCGGAACGCTATCGGGGTGTGCCGACACTGGTTCGTGACCCTGAGCAGCGGGTCAAGTGCGTGGCCTGTCAGTTGTGTGAGTTTGTCTGCCCGCCCCGCGCAATCCGCGTCATTCCCGGGGTGCGGACCGAGACCCCTGCGGAGGCCAAGGTCGAGAAGGAACCCGAGGATTTCATGATCGACATGGGGCGCTGCATTTACTGCGGCCTGTGCGAGGAAGCCTGCCCGGAGGAGGCGATATTCCTGACGAAATATTACGCGATGGCAGGCTATTCCCGGGAGCAAATGGTTTTGCATAAGGATAAACTTCTGGAAATGGGCGGGATTCGCGCCGATCGGATCGGCAAATGGAAGAATAAATAAGCGTATGACGGTCGTAGATTCATTATTTCTGTTCTTCAGCGTGGCGCTGGTACTGAGTGCCGTGATGGTCATTGTCAGTCCCCATGCGGTGGTCAGCGCGCTCTATCTGACGCTGGTGTTTATCTTTACCGCCGGACTGTATCTTCTGTTGCAGGCGTTCTTCCTGGCGGTACTTCAGATCCTGGTCTATGCGGGCGCCATCATGGTACTATTCCTTTTTGTCATCATGTTGCTGGATAGGCGGGAGCCGTGCCGATG
>CAYHEL010000111.1:0-7725 GCA_964355415.1 uncultured Verrucomicrobiota bacterium
TGATACCCGCCATTATTGTTCCCACTTCTCGCGCTTGCCGGCGTGTTCCCGGCGGGCTTTTTCAATCAGATTCTCGCCCTTCTCGACGCGCGAGCGAATCTCCCGGATCACTTGAGTTTCCCCGCCTATCACCTCGCGACTGATCCAACAGGAACCGCCGAAAACGGCAAATCTCCTCTCGGCGGGGATCGAATTAATCAGAATGAATACCAGCAGGACAATTCCAGCGGCCGTTGTGCCGCCGGCCAGGGCGCCCCCAATTCGATCCACCCAGGTCGTGAAGGTGATTTTAAAAAGATAACGCAACAGCAGAAAGATCAGCATCCCGGCCAGCAGGGGGAGCGCGATCAGAAGGACGCGAGCCAACACCTCGGCGGTTTCCCGTGAGAAGGCCATGGAATTGATCAGCCAGTCCCGACAGGGGGCGAATCCCTTGACGAAGGCCATTCCGATAGCCAGCGCTGTCAGAAGAATGGTCATTTGTCCGGATAACCCCTGGCGGAAACCGATGATGAGTCCGATGGCAATGACGACCATGGCGGCGACATCTGCGATGTTGAATCCGTATGCTTCAATCATGGATGCCTCCTGTTCCCGTGAACCCGCCTAAACGCCTACCGCTGATAGTTCAGCCACTTCCTGATGTCGCGCGCCGAGGCGCTGTTCGGCGCAAGTTCCAGGTACGTCAGGAATTCCTTCCGTGCCAGATCAAGGTTGCTCTTGTCTTTTCTGTATTGCATGCCCAGGGCAAGATGTGCGTCGGCATGTTTGGGCGCCTTGTCCACGAGTGTCTTCAATTGGGATAGGGCGCCGCTTTGATTGCCCTGGTCAAGCAGGACGAGGGCAAGCATATAGCGGGCATCAACCATGTCGGGTGAGCCTTCAACAGCATGAGTGAAGGCCTCCTGTGCGCGGGGGAGATCTCCCTTGGCCCGGAGCAACAAGCCCAGATTGTACTGGGCGCGCACCAGGGTGGGGTCCAACCGGATGGCGCGGGTGTATTCCCTGATCGCCTGATCAGATTCCCCGGCCTGATGATGACGGATCCCCTGATGGAAGGCGGCGGAAGCCTCTGCCGGATTATGGGCCACGGAGGCCGGAGCGGGCGCAGATTCCGTTGTCATGGCCTTGGAGACGGAGTGCAAAGCCATATGGGTTTGCGCCACGGGCGGAGCCGTGGCGGTTCTGACGGGCGGTGTGGGGGCGGAGGGTTCCGGCTTGGTGACCTCGCTTTTACGGGATGGTGATGGGGATTGTTTTTCGGCCAGTGCGGATCTTGCGATCGGGGTGTGCGGGTCGTTCTTGGCCACGGCAAGATACCGCTGGAAATACTTGCGCGCGTCTCCCGGATTTTTTAGCCAGTCCCGGTCGATCACGGCGAGGTTGAAGAGGGCTGGGGCATAGGCGGGTTCCGTGTTCAGCACATGGATAAGTCGTATGCGGGCGGCCGCCGGGCCACTGAGGCTGAGGTCAACCAGGGCTTGGGCCGTCTGAATGCTGGCGGAATGCGGATTACGGTGCGCCGCCTCGGTCAGCATATCGGCGGCCTCCCGCCACTGGTTATTCTCGGCGAGCATGGCCGCAATAAATTCGATGGGGCGCGGATCTGCCGGCGCCAAGTCGGCTGCCTTTCCGAAACCCGTCATAGCGGTATCCCATTGTCCTTTTTTGTACTGGAGAATGGCCAGATTCACAACCGCGTTGGCATCGGAAGGATCCTGTTGAATGGCCTGGGTCAGTATCTCCTCGGCTTTTTGAAGATTCCCGTTTTCGATCAATTTGAGGGCTGAGGTGACGGGGTCGCGACCGCAACCGGCCAGAAGAAGTCCGGTTAGCAGGATCACGATGGCGCAGGGTGATGTTGTTGTATTCATGGTCGACTCGGGTTTGATCAACCGACAAGATATACCATGCCGGGCGGTCTTGGCAAACCGGATTCGAGACTTGCGCGGAACCGGAAATATTGTACCTTCATGCCCCTTGATCGGTGGGGCCGAAGGAAAGGGACTGACGTCATGAAAGAACTGGAAGAAGGAATGGGGCTTAGACTGGATTTTGCCAAGATTGCCAGGATTGCCAGCGTCTGTCCGGATGTTATTCCCGTGGCGCTCCAGAATGCCGACACTCATGAGGTTATTCTGGTGGCCTATACCAACGAAATTGCCATGAAGAAGACTCTTGAATCCGGCACCGTGGTTCTGTGGAGCACGTCCCGAAATGAGTTGTGGGAGAAGGGGAAGACCTCGGGCGAGACCTTTGAACTCGTTGAAGCATTTGTCAACTGTGAGCAGAATTCGCTGGTTTACACCGTCCGTCCCCGTCGGGGCGGAATCTGCCACACGAAGAATAATAAGGGTCACCCTCGAAACTGTTATTACCGCCGCATCAATCGCGAAACAGGGGCCCTGGAAAGCATTGACCCGTAACCCGGGATTCTACCCAAGTTCGCGGCGGTTGAACAGAGCGATGCCAATCAGGGCCGTCAGTGTGGTGTAAAGGCCGATCAACCAGGCGAACGCCTGACCGGCAAGGCTCCAACTAATCAGGAGTCCTTCCTGAAGCAGGGGAACCGGATCAAATCGGAGGAAGGGCCGTGTGATTCCGTAGAGTCCCTTGAACAAATTCAAAATCGCGGCATCAAGCCAGATTTGAGTCGGGGCCGGACCTTCGTGGGCCACATAGAATACTCCGCTACTGGCTACGGTCTCAACATAGCCAGACAGGGCCAGCAGGGTCATGATGAAGAACCCCGCAAACACCGCGACCGGCATGGAAAGGAGACTCCCGGCAGTGAGTCCGAGCGCCGCCAGAAATCCCAGTCGGAAAAGAATGATGAGCAGTCCTCGCGTCAGATTCATGGCAACTCCGCCTGCCGGGACAAGCAGTTCCGGTTCTTTCCCATGGGCCTTCAGCAGGAGTGTGGCGGGATTTTGCGAATCCAGGCGTTGATAGGTCAGGTGTATCGATGGCGCCCCCCGCACCTGCTCGCCCGGTATGAGAACGGTATTGGGAAGGCCGGGGTAATTGGTGACGCTCATGACGAGCGAATCGTGTTTCCCCCCCGACATGGTCCATTCCCCGGGAACGGGTGTCCTCTCGGGTCGGGAGGAATCAAACGCATATTTCAGGATAAGATCGTGTCCATCGTCTGTTGAAACCGGAAGAGGATAGTCCAACGTTATGGCGCCATGAGGGGGAAGCGAGTAACGCCGATCCTGATAGCGTTTTATCAATTGCCCCTCAACGTTTCGGGCCGTCACTCCGGAGGGGAGTCGTCCTGATTGAAAGAGCGCATCAGCCTCCCGTCGTGCCTGTTCCGAAAAGTCAGGAGCGACCGGGAACACGGTCATACGGGCCAGAAGGAAATGTTCCCGTGCCTGGCGCTTTACGACGGCGGACTCGGGGGACACGTTCAGGGTGTACGCGATCATGGCCGAGACGATCAGACCGGTTAGACCCAGTAGCATGGCATTGAGTCCTGCGATGCCAAGCCACTTCCCCAGCCACAGTTCATGGCGATGAACCGGCCGGGTCAGTACAAGATAAAGCCTTCGATCCTGGATTTCGGAGGCGATCCCGCCGCAGGCTGCCCACAGGGTAACGGCCGAGAGTATGCTCATGGCAAAACTCAGCGTGTAAGTCAGGACCACCTGAATTTGGCCGTTTAATGTGTTGTCTCCGGAAATCAGGAGAGGCAGGCCGATCAGCCCGGTCACCAGAATCGCCGCAAGAGAAACCAGAAGACGGGATCGCGCGGCGTCCCGCACGGTCAGTCGGGCAATCGCCATGAGGGGTAACAGTCTCATGATGCGATCCGACGCCGGGTGACCGTTTCGATGAACACGGATTCCAGGGTGCGCCCCGTGTGGTCAACGCCGGGACGGGCGCCGGTTTCCCGTTCAAGATAATCCAGTATGGCCGACAATTTTTCACGGGAGGGGGAGGGGAGTGTCAGCCGGATGAGATCCGGCGTGGCGAGGAGATCCGACACCGATCCCGCAGCGCAGACCTCTCCCTCCAGAAGAATGGCGACGCGATGCGAAAGATCCTGCATGTCGGCCAGGTGATGGGAACAGATGAGGATGGTTTTGCCCCGGTCGGCCAGATTCAGAAGCACGTCCTTGACTTCACGGCAGGCGATGGGGTCGAGTCCTGATGTCGGCTCATCAAGAAGAATCAGGTCGGGGTCGTTCAGAAGGGCCTGGGCCAGTCCGACCCGGCGCGCCATACCCTTCGAGAATTCCCCCACGGGCCGGTTCCGGGCGGCCTGGAGTCCCATTTGTTCGATCATACGATCAACGGTGTCTTTCCTGACAGAACCGGAGAGGCCCGACAGGTTGGCGTAAAAGGAGAGAATTTCAACGGCCGTCAGATATTTGTAGAGATAGGACTCCTCGGGCATGAAGCCCATTCGTGATTTAACGGCAACATCGCGCGGGGATTGCCCCAGCACAGACAGATGGCCTGACGTTGGATGGAGCAGGCCCAGTATCATCTTCATCGTCGTGCTTTTCCCGGAACCATTGGGCCCGAGCAATCCGTAGATTTCGCCGGGTCTTACCTCCAACGTAATGCCTTTCACGGCATGAACTTTCGGACGTCCCCAGAAATCCAGGAACGTTTTGGTCAGATCATGCGCCTCAATGATCAAATTCGTGCTGTCGCTCATTCCCCAACTCCTAAAACTGCCTGTTTCTGAAGGCTGCATACCCCAGGGACAATGCGCCCATTCCGTACGCCATGGCATAGACGACGGCATGACTGATCAGGGAGGGGGTGATGGAACCGCCTCCCGCGAGTTTGTCGGCAGGCCAGAATGCCTGAAGATCCGGCAGAAACAGACGAAGCGCGAGTTGCGCGGAGGACGAGGCGGACATCAGCATCGCAAGATGGTCGGATATCAGGCCCATCATCAGAATCAGCGCCAGGATGGCCACGGTGGCAGGAGTGGAAAGACGGCTGGCCAGACTCAGCGCAAGGGCCGCCATCATGAACAAGGCCATACCCTCCAGAAGAGAGGCGGGCAGGAGGCGCCATTCAATCATGCTTGCAAAGGCGGTGCGGCGCCCCTCCCAGTCCACGGAACCCAGGATGAGAACCCAGGCCATCAGGGTCAACGCGAAGAGTACCAGGGAAAGCGGAAGAAAGGCGCGATGTCTCCTGTAGTTGAGGAAAGCCGGTGGCAAGAAGGCGATAAAGGGAGTGGCCAGCAATAACCGGTTGCCCAGGGCGTCAAACTCAAAGTGTCTCGGGGTTACCCGTTCCGCCAGGAGGGAGGCGGCCGACGAACAGAAAATGAAAAAGGCGATCAGAATGGAAACCGCCGTATATTTGGCCAGGAAATACATGAGGCGTCCGACCGGTTTGCTGAACACCATGAGAATGGTGCCGGACCGGCACTCGTTATGAAGTGTGGAGCAGGCCGCATACCCCGCCAGGATCATTCCAAAGACGAGTTCAAACGCAAGTGAACTATCGACCGTGAGATGCGTCGCTTGTCCGAGTTGATGTGAAACGGCGAGGGGAACCAGAACCGTGAAAGCGCACCCGCACAGGATGAGCAAAAAACACGCGGGCTGTCGGAACAATTCTGTCACGGCCAGCCCTGTCAGCGCCCCAAACTGCTTGAACCGGGAGGTCATCTCCGGATCAACGCACCTGCTCGACGACGATCATGGCGTCAACCTGTTCGCGCAGGATGCGTTCAATTCCCTGCTTAATGGTCATGGTCGCATGAGGACAGCATCCGCAGGCTCCCTGAAGTCTCAATTTAATGTCGGTTCCCGTGATGCTGACCACTTCCATGTCGCCGCCATCAGCCTGCAGGAAACCGCGTAACTCTTCCAATTTGGCCCTTATTTTTTCTTCCATGATGGTTCCTTTCAATCCCTGATTATGTCAGATGTCCCCGCCGTGTGACAAGTCCGGGTTCCTGAAGTTCCGGAGTGGCGTCCCTTTCAGGGATTCCCTGTTTCCAGCGCCGTTTCGAAACGCATGGTTTTATCCCAGTGGCGCGCCTTTCTTACCACCACATCGTGATAGAGGGCGCGCAGGATGGCGGCCATCCAAAGATAGCCGTAGAAGAAATACATCAGAAATCCGGCCAGTAAGTTGGCCGGCCTGGCCTCCTTCTCAAGGGCCAGGGCGTGCCAGATTTGCGCGACATAGAAGAGTGCGGCGACATTCCAGATACACAGGAGCCACTGCGTCTCCTGGGTGATGTGGCAAAAACCAAACAGGGAAAGAAGTTGAGACGATTGGGAAAGAACGATGGCGATCAGAAACAGGTAACTCATCGACAGGGTGAAGAGGTTCTCGAAAGTCCGGAGTTTGTCTTTTGAAAGCGGAAACGTCCGGATGATTTTCAGGATGGCGTAGTTATTGCCACGCGCCCACCGGGTGCGTTGTTTCATCCAAACGCCCAATGTCTCGGGTTCCTGTTCCCAGCTTTGCGAGTAGGGGACGAAGTCAATCCGGTGACCCTCCATGTAGAGACGGGTGGACAATTCGCTATCCTCGGCCAGCGCATCCTCGTCCCATCCCCCCACTTTCAGGAGGATGTTCCTGTTGATGACGTAGTTGGTGCCGGTAAGAAACGCTATGTCGAGCATCATGTGGCGGCCTGCCTGAACAATTCCCTGAAAACAGAGGCCCTCGATGTTGATGCAACGGGTGAGGAAATTCTGATTTTTATTGCCGCACCGAAACTTTCCCACCGCCGCCGCCAACGAGGGATTGGCGATGAATCTCGACATCAGCATCAATAACGAGTTTGGTTCGGGGCAGTTATCCGCATCGTAAACGGCGATATAATCATCGTTCACCAACCGGGCGGCCGCATTGAGCGCCGCCGCTTTCCCCAATCCGCCGTCCGGTTTCTGGCGGTGATACACAATCACATGCGGATTCTCGGCGTGCAGACGATCCAGAATCGTGGCGGTGCGGTCCGTGGAGGCGTCGTTAATCACCATCAAGGTCAGTTTGCCCTGAGGATAACATAACGCGAGAAGGGTTCTCACGGTGCGCTCGATCACGAGTTCTTCGTTGTGGGCAGGAACCAGGATCGTGATGGGGGGGTACTGATCCCAGACGGGCCTCTCGCGATCCCGCTCGTTCGCGGCCCGGCGTCGGTGGAAAAATGCCCCTGTTGTCAGGATCGATTGATAGACCACCATGACAACGACGAGAGCGGTGGAGCAATATGCGGCGTGATGAAAAAACTCGATCATTCATTATTCCTTCGTCTTCAGTGCACACTCTGAACAGGCGTCAAACAGGCGGATTAGACCATGTTGAGACGCTCAAGACAAGCTTTGCCCTGCTTCCTCGCTATCGTCCTTGATCATCGTTCGGAACAGGGTCATGGCCTCAAGTTCTTTGGGCCCGACCTCGTAACGGATGCAGGTGGTGAAGTAGTCCGCACAGGAGACCTCGCTCAATCCGAGTTTGAGCGACTGCTGATGGGCAATTTCGGGGAGCGCTTGAATGCCGGCCTGTTTCGCCTTGTTGACAACATCCGCCAGACGTTCAGGGTGGGGATGGTTTCTGCGATGCACCCAGACAGCAAAGACAAAGGGCAGCCCGGCGAATGCCCTCCAGGCCGTTGCCAGGTCATAATCCCCGGCTCGGGCCGGCGGTTCGCGCAGGGCGCGATCTCCGATCATGACCTCGGCGTCCGCATCGGGACACTCCTCCAGGGCGACGAATGTGACCTCACGCCTCCAG
>CAYHEL010000112.1:0-7695 GCA_964355415.1 uncultured Verrucomicrobiota bacterium
GCCGACATTGGCGAAACCGGCTTCAGTCTCGGGGGGCGCCGACGCCGCAGAAGCCATTCTAACCACCGACCTGGTTAAAAAAGAAGTCGCCTTGACCCTGACCATTGACGGCAAAAAGGTCACCCTCGCCGGCATTGCCAAGGGATCGGGAATGATTGCGCCTAATATGGCGACCATGCTGGCCTTCATCACCACCGATGCCACCGTGGATCAACGTTCCATGCAGGACTTGCTCCGGCACGCCGTCGACCACAGTTTCAACCGGATTATCGTGGATGGCGACGAGAGCACCAACGACACGGTACTCATGCTGGCCAACGGCGCCGCCGGAACCGAATTGCTCCAGAAGAAACATCATGACTGGAAGAAGTTCAGCCATGCCGTTCTGACTCTGACCCGCGAACTGGCCTATCGAATCGTCAAGGATGGCGAAGGCGCGACCAAGTTCGTGACCATCACCGTCACCGGCGCGGCCACCCGGAATGATGCCCGCATCGCGGCACGGGCGATCGCCAAATCCCCGCTCGTGAAAACCGCCTGGAATGGCGGCGACCCCAACTGGGGCCGCATTCTGGCCGCCATCGGGTATTCCGGCGCCAGAGTCGAGGAAAATCGGATCGATGTCACCTTTGATGGCGTGGTCGCCGTCAAGGATGGCAAGGCGGCGGAAGGCTCCTCTCTCAAGGATCTCGAGGCGGTCTATGCCAAGAAGGAATTCACCGTCAACGTCCAACTCAATTGCGGCAAGGCGGAGCATACGGTCTATACCTGTGACTTAAGCAAAGAGTACGTCGCCATCAACGCGGAGTACATGACGTGATGCATAAGGCGATCGCAAAGGCCGATGTTCTGATCGAGGCCCTGCCCTACATCCAGGATTTTCGCGATGCCATTATTGTCGTCAAATTCGGCGGTAGCGCGATGGAAGAGCGCCGGATTGTGGAGACGATCCTCACCGATGTCGCCTTCATGGAATGCGTGGGCATGCGGCCGGTTCTGGTTCACGGGGGCGGCAAAGCCATCTCGCGGGCCATGACCGAGGCCGGTCTCCAGCCACAATTCATAAAGGGCCTCCGGGTCACCGATGAGGCTACCATCAAGGTGGTGGAATCCACCCTCAAGAACACCGTTAACGCGGCCCTGCTGGAAATCCTGGCCTCCAAGGGCGCCAAAACAAAACGGATTGACGGCAACACGGTTTTCGAGGTCGAGAAACGCGTCTCCCGGGATACCGTCACCGGCGAACTTCTGGATTGGGGTTACGTGGGGGAAATCAAGCATGTCCATGCCGCGCCGATCCTGGATTGCCTGCGCAACGAAACGATTCCCGTCATTACCCCCCTCGGTCATGGGCCCGACGGCAAACTTTACAACCTGAATGCCGACGATGCCGCCGCCGCCGTGGCCCGCGAGTTGCGGGCACGGAAACTGGTTTTCCTGTCCGATGTGCCGGGACTTCTGAAGAACCGGAACGACGACTCAAGCCTGCTCTCCACTCTGCACATCAAGGAAGTCGAGGATCTGATCAAAAACAAAGTGATCGACGGCGGCATGCTGCCGAAGATCCGGAGTTGCGTGGAAGCCCTGGAGGCGGGGGTCAGAAAAATCCATATCATTGACGGCCGGCTGCCGCACTCGCTGCTGCTGGAGATTTTCACGGAACAAGGAGTAGGAACGGAGATCATAGAATGAAAACAAGCGCAGACATCAAAACCCAATACCAGAGTTATGTAATTCCCACCTATGCAACCCCCTCTCTCGTGCTCGTCAAGGGCAAGGGAACCCGCGTATGGGACAATGATGGAAAAGTCTATATGGATTTCGTCGGCGGGATCGCCTGCCAGAATGTGGGCCACTGCCATCCGAAGGTGACCGAGGCCATCCAGCATCAGGCCGCCAAACTGGTTCATGTCTCCAACCTCTACATGAATGAGCACCACGGCGTCCTGGCCGAGAAACTCGTCTCCCTGTCGGGGCTGGGCGGAAAATGTTTCTTCTGCAACTCCGGCGCCGAAGCCAATGAGGCCCTTATCAAACTCGCCCGCCTCTGGGGCAGTGATGAAGGCAAATACGAGATCATCTCGATGAAAAACTCCTTTCATGGCCGCACCCTGGCCGCACTTGCCGCCACCGGCCAGACGAAGTATCAGGATGGGTTCGAGCCCATTCCGGATGGATTCCTCTATGCCGAACTCAACGATCTCGCCTCCGTGAAAAAGGTTCTGAGCGGCCGGACGGCGGCGATTCTCGTCGAGGCCGTACAGGGCGAGGGCGGCATCATTAAAGCCACCCCGGAATTCATGACCGGTCTGCGCGCCCTCTGCGACGAAAAGAATGTCCTGCTGTATTGCGACGAAGTCCAGTGCGGCATGGGCCGAACCGGCCACTGGTTCGGATTCCAGGGTACCGGCGTTAACCCGGACGCCTTCTCCCTGGCGAAATCGCTGGGTAGTGGCTACCCCATCGGCGCCATCGTCACCAACGCCAAGTTGGCGGATGTCTTCCAGCCTGGCAAACATGCCAGCACGTTCGGCGCGACCCCGCTTGCCTGCGCCGCCGCCCTCGCCACCATCGGCGTGATCGAGGACGAGAAACTGGTCGCCCGCGCCGCGGAGGCTGGCGCCGCGTTCGTTGAGGGGCTCCAGGAATATGTCGAGGCCTACGAACACGTCAAGGAAGTCCGCGCCCAAGGCCTGATGATTGGCATGGTGCTGGATCAGCCGGCGAAGGCCTTCTGCCAAACCCTGACCGAGATGGGCCTGCTGACCATCCCGACCGCCGAAAATGTGGTTCGATTCCTCCCCCCGCTGAACATCAAGGATAGCGACATCAACGAAGCCCTGGATATCATTGACGATGCCCTCGCCGATATGCACGGGGTGGAGCGAGCGGCCGACGAGGAATAATATTTGAAATCTGAAATCAGTGTTTTCAGATGGAGTTATCATCATGCTCATCGCGGAACTGAAGGGTAAAAAGGTCGGCGTGTGTGTTTCCGGCGGGCTGGACAGCCGCACCATCACCAAGAAGATGGTCGAAAGGGGAGTCAACGTCACCTGTTTCACGGCCGACTTGGGACAGCCGGATGAGGTGGACATCAATGATATCCGCAGGAAGATGGATCCCTGCGGCGCCAAGACCCTCATCGTCAACCTGAAGAAGGAAATGGCGGAGGCCTGCTTTGAGGTTGTCAAGGCGCAGGCCATGTATGACGGCGGCTACTGGAACTCCACCGGCATTGCCAGGGCGGTCACGGTGCGCGGCCTGATTCCCCAGATGAAAAAACATGGGTGCACCGTGTTGACCCACGGCGCCACGGGGCGCGGCAATGACCAGATGCGTTTTGAGCGGTACACCAACGTACTGGCTCCGGACATGAAAGTCTACGCCCCCTGGCGCGATCCCGCCCTGCTCAAGGAGTTCCCGGGCCGCACGCAGATGGCCGACTATCTGGCAAAATTCGGCATCCAGGCAACCGTAGGCGGCAAGAAGCGCTACTCCACCGACGCCAACCTCGCCGGCCTCTCCCATGAGGCCGAGGATCTGGAAAGCATGGAGACGCCCTGCACTATCGTGGAAACCACCATGGGTGTATGGCCACATCAGGCGCCGGATAAGTCTGAGACCGTGACGCTCACGTTCAAGAACGCACGGTGCGTGGCCATCAACGGGAAGAAAGTCACCCCACTCCAGGCCATGATCGAAGCCAACCGCAGCGCCGGTCGCAATGGCGTGGGCATGAAAAATGCCCTGGAAAACCGGATTATCGGCACCAAGAGTCGTGGAGTTTACGAGGCGCCCGGCATGGAACTGCTCGGCACCGCGCTGCGCCAACTTTATCAGGCCGTGATGGACCGCCGCGCCACATCGCTCTTCCAGCAACTCTCGAAGTTGGTGGCGGATCAAATATATGACGGACGCTACTTCGATCCCGTCACCCGCGCCGCAATGGCCGCAATTGATGTCATGGCCGAACCCGCCACCGGGAGTGTCAAACTGGAACTCTACAAGGGAAACCTTCTCTTTGTGAGTATGACCGGGTGTTCCGGTTCGCTCTACAACGAGGCCGATTCCTCCATGGAAGCCAGCGCGGGCTTGAACCCGGTCAGTTCGCAGGGATTCGCCGAAATCCAAAGTGTTGAGGCGCTGTCCCTGGCCAAGGCGGGGCAGATCAGGGCGTGAAATCTAGCGGATCGCTGCTCCCCGTTGCCCTTACCATCGCCGGCTCCGATAGCGGCGGGGGCGCGGGAATCCAGGCTGATTTAAAAACCTTCACCGCCATGGGTGTATTCGGGACTTGCGCCATCACCTGCATCACAGCCCAGAATCCCGGCGCCGTGACAGGAATCGAGGCGGTTTCATCGAAGTTGATCACAGCCCAAATCAAGGCCGTTCAAGCGGGGTTTCCCGTTGCCGCGACCAAAACCGGCATGTTGTTTTCGGCCACCGTGATCCGCGCCGTGGCCCGATGCCTCAAGTCGGGAACGTTCGGTCCCCTCGTGGTTGACCCCGTCATGGTGGCCACCTCCGGCGCCAGACTGCTCCGTCAGGATGCAATGAAGGCGCTTGTTCGCGACATCCTTCCCATGGCCACCGTATTGACTCCGAATCTCGACGAGGCCGAGATCCTGGCCGACTGCCGGATTCGGTCTCTTCGTGAACTCCAACAGGCGGCGCGCATCATTGCCCGCCGGTTTGATACAGCCTGCCTCGCCAAAGGCGGACATCTGGCTGGCAGCAAGGTTGTGGATGTGCTCTGCACCGGCGACGACGACATCACGCTCTACACCGGGCAGAGGGTGCGCATCCGTTCAACGCACGGAACCGGATGCACGTTTTCGGCGGCCCTGGCCGCCGCACTGGCACTGGGAGAGCCGCTGCATGAGGCCGTGGCCTTGGCCAAGCATGGGGTAACACAAGCGCTTCAAACGTCACGACCAACCGGTCGTTACAGTCCTCTGAATATACAAGGACTGACTGGCTCGGATCGATCAGCCAGATAGATCGCGTCATTCGCCTTTATCAGGCTCCGATTCTGCTGGCGCCCGCCTGTAAACTATATTTTAATTTGATTTAACTATATAAATAGGCGACGATCTCTGCACGTTCATGCAGCCGCTACCCAGACGACCTCTCGCCGGCCTGGCGCTCGCCTTTGTGGCGGGAACGGGACTGGGCCTTGCCCGCCCGGTGTCCGGGTTGGTTCTCTTCCCCGCCACAACGGTTTGCCTCATCATCGCCACGCGGCTCCTCTGGGCTGGCTCGCGCTTCTCCGCCACCTCAAGTCTCTTTTTCCTGGCAACGGTTCTCGGATTGGGCTGGGTCAATTCGGGACAGACGGTCGGCGCGGCAGACCGATCCATTCCCGCGCTGATGAAGCTTCCCTGCGGCGCTGGGATAATCGGCATGGTCACCGATGAACCGGTCTGCGTCTCAACGCGAAAAGGGAAATCGACCTGGAAATTCCCCGTCGCGGTAGAACAAGTTCGAGGAGGCGGACGGTGGCGTTGGATCGAGGCGGCGGGAACCGTCCGGATTCGACTATTCGCGAACGAGGAGGATCGTATCCCCGCCTATGGCGAACGCTGGTCATTCCCGGGTTACCTGGCGCAAGTCACATACAAACAAGGCTATTTTGCCGGAAAACCCGGCGCGCTGTTCTTTTCAGGCGCCGCCCGCAAAGCCCGATTGATTGCCTGTGAAGCGGGCAATCCTTTCATTGCGGCATGTCTGCGCGGCCGAAGCTGGGCGGGACGGATTCTGGCTGAAGGCATCAACGATCAACCGGATCAGAGTCGCATCCTCAACTCGATCCTGCTTGGCTATTACAGCCAGATTCCCCGTGATCTCTACCAGGCCTTTGCCCGCACAGGCACACTTCATGTATTCGCCATATCCGGATCCCATGTCGTGATCCTGGGTGGCGCCATCATTTTCATTCTGGCCACCTGCGGCATGACCCGAACCCATTGGGTTCTTATCCTGGGCCCACTCCTGATCCTTTATACCGCCATGACCGGAATGCAACCGAGCGCCATACGGGCCTGCATCATGGGCATTGTCTACTGGATGGCGCCCTTGATCGGACGCAAGCCCGACATCCATACCACCCTGGCCATATCCGCCATTCTCATCCTTGCCGTGGCCCCTGATGATCTCGTCAACATCGGGTTCATTCTATCCTATGTGGCAGTTCTGGGATTGGTGCTGTTTTGCCCGGTCTTCATGGCCCTGCTTCATCGGCGTTTCCGGCACGACCCCTTGATACTTGAACCGGATCCCCGCTGGCAAACGATTCTGCGGTCGGCGTGGATCATGTTCAGCGACCTGTTTTCCGTCTCCCTCGCCGCCTGGCTGGTCACCACCCCACTCTCCATCCTGTTCTTCGGAAACTTCTCCCCCATCGGCCTACCCAGCAATCTACTGGTCGTCCCTCTCTCTTCCATCGTCATCATCACCGGGGTCGTATCGCTCACGCTCGGCTCCTGCGCCTTGTGGCTTGCCGACCTGTTCAACCACGCCAACCTCGCCTTGATCGTGATGATGACCGAGTCAGCCCGCTGGTTCGCCGCCGTCCCCTTCGGTTGCATCACCGCCCCGCCCGTGCCGCTCTGGGGGATTCTGGTGTTTTACGTTGTATTGCTTATCGGCCGATTCGTCATCTGGGTTTATGCGAAAAAGAAACCCATGCCGTTTTCCGAAGGGGAGGAATGATCCAGTTCGTGTCCTGTGGCGCCGACAGAACAGCACCCTCTATTTTTTAATGGAGATTTCCCATGGAACTTTCACCTACTCCGTGTATTATATTCCCATGATTTCCCGGAAAGACATCAAAAGTTATGTGGCAGCCTTGGCAGGTCAATTTGCCCCAGAGCGCGTAATCCTCTTTGGATCCTACGCTAGGGGCAACCCACATGAGGATAGCGATGTGGATATGTTGGTCATCATGAATCATGACAAGCGCAAGGATGTTGAACAAGCGGTTGCCATTGATATCCAACTTCAAAGGAGATTTCCTTTAGACCTGATTGTCCGCCGTCCATCAGAAATCAAAAAACGGCTGTCGATGGGCGATATGTTTTTGAGCACCATTCTCAAGGAAGGCGTAGTCCTCCATGAACGCCATCCTTAACGAATGGATCGAAAAAGCGGAAGAAGACTATGGCGTGGCCATTCGTGAACTCCGTGCGCGCAAGAACCCAGCCTTTAACGCTATCTGCTTTCATGCCCAGCAATGTATCGAGAAGTACCTGAAAGCGACTTTGACCAAGCAAGCCAGGCCGTTCACGAAAACGCATGACCTTGATGCACTACTAAACGCCAACCTGGATCGATTCCCCCTTTGGACCGGGATGAGTGCAGACATGAAGCGTCTATCGCAATATGCAGTACAATTCCGGTATCCTGGCGAGTCCGCAGATCGCCCTGAAGCCGTTCTTGCAGTAAAAACGATGAAGCGCTGCCGCATGGAAATCCGCCAGACTTTGGGATTGCGCGAAAACCATTAAGACGCGCAGAGGGAGCCCACGCATGAGAGTTTCCTCGCTGACAGATTTACCAGTATGGAACTTCATCTGACCCCATATCAAAAAGAGCACCTTAATAATCAACGACTTACAGACATATTGTCTGTCCCTTGGCGTCCTTGTGTTTGCGAACGAGGACGCCAACCGGGCTGGATGCATGATTGGTTCG
>CAYHEL010000113.1:0-7669 GCA_964355415.1 uncultured Verrucomicrobiota bacterium
GTGGAGGTTGAGGGTTGCCGCGCAGGCCGCGAGGGTCAGGATTGAGGTCACGGCGGTTACGGTCGCGGCCAGTTTCGAGCGACCGGTTCCAAGACTGACGGCGAACACGGCCAGACTGCCGAGGATCAGCACCAGTTCAGGTAAGAAAAGTGTGAGGTTCGTCATAAATCATTTCCCGGACTAAAGGTTGAGCCCCGCGTGATATTGCTGGAGAAGGTGCGTCACACTGGCGTGAAACGTGTCCATGAACAGCGTGGGAGCCAGACCGATCCACAGCACAAGAGCCAGCAACGGCAACAGCGTAATGATCTCCCTGGCATTGAGATCGGTCAGGTATGACGTGTCGGGATTATGCATCCCGCCCCAGATGATGCGTTGCAGCATGCGCAGCATATAGGCGGCGCCCAGCACCACGCCTGGCACGGCAATGAGAGTGAGTTTGGTGGAGAACGAGAAACTTCCCGCCAGGACCAGGAACTCGCCGACGAAACTGTTGGTTCCGGGGAAGGCGAGTGAGGAGAGGCCGAAGACGGCCAGGGCCGTCACATAGACGGGCATGATCTTCCCGATCCCGGTGGCATTGGCCAGTTCACGACTGTGTGTCCGCTCATAGATCATACCGACGCACAGGAATAGCGCGCCGGTGGTGATGCCATGGTTGATCATCTGGAGCAGGCCGCCCTCCAGACCGTTCTTGTTGAGGACGAAGATGCCCAGTGTGACGAAGCCCATGTGGGCGACGCTGGAGTAGGCCACCAGACGCTTCATGTCGGTCTGCGCCAGGGCGGTGAGTCCGCCATAGATAATCCCGATCAGCGAAAGCGCAATCACGGCCGGCGCGAACGCCGCCACTCCGAGCGGGGTGATGGGGAGGCAGAAACGCAGGAACCCATAGGTTCCCATCTTCAGCAGGATGCTGGCCAGGAGCACACTCCCTGCGGTCGGGGCCTCCACATGCGCCGCGGGCAACCAGGTGTGGAATGGGAACATCGGCACCTTGATGGCAAACGCGATAAAGAAGGCCAGGAAGAGCCATTTCTGCAGTCCTGCGGCCAGGGGCAGTCCCATGAGTGCGGGGATCGAGAAGGTGTGCGGGGTGCTGTGCAGGTACAGGGCGATGATGGCCACGGGCAGGAGAACCGATCCCGCGAGCGTATACAGGAAGAACTTCACCGAGGCGTAGATCTTGCGCGGGCCACCCCAGATTCCGATCAGCAGGAACATCGGGATCAGCATCGCCTCCCAGAAGATGTAGAAGAGTACAAAGTCCAATGCCATGAACACCCCGAGCATCGAGGTCTCCATGATCAGAATGCAGGCGAGGAATTCCTTGACCCGTTTGTCGATCGCATTCCACGAACACAACACGCACAGCGGCATGATCAGGGTTGTCATGAGTGCCAGCAGGAGACTGATACCGTCAATCCCCAGTGTGTAATGAATGTTCAGCGCGGGGATCCAGGTCAAGTCCTCGGCAAACTGGTATTTTGCGGTTGTGAGATCAAACCCGGTGTAAAGTTTCAGGGACAGCCCGGCGTTCACCAGCGTGACGAACAGAACCCAGAATTTGGCGGCCCGCGGCCCGGGCAGCAACGGCAGCACGAGGGCGCCGGCCAGAGGCAGAAAGATCAGGACGCTCAGGAGCGGCCACGAAGTATTGAGTATCAGAACGTCCATAGTTACCTCAGCATAACGACATAGCCCAGCAGCAGGACCAGAATGACCGCCACGGCGGTCAGCACGTTGACCTGCAACTGACCCGTCTGCAGGTGGCGAAGACGGTTTCCTGTGCCCTTGACCCCGTTTGCGAGGCCATCCACAACGCCGTCGATGATGTTCCAGTCGAACCAGGCCGAAACCCGGGCTGAAACCATCATCCAGGCCAGACCCACAACCCGGTAGATATCGCAGACCCAGTCGTCAACCGCCTGGGCGGGTTTTACGGCGACCCACCGCACGGCGCGGCCGGTCATCCGGTAGAACCAGTCCACATCAAGGCTGATCGTCGGCTCCGGAACCAGTTTTTTCAGGAACAGGAAGAAACCCAGCGCGGTGAACAGGAGGATCTGAAGGGTCTCCGAGACGTGGTAGGCGGTGTAGGGGTGGTAGTCAACGGCATAGGGCAATTTGTCGTATAGATAGGGTGTATAGCAACCAATGAAGATACACAGGAACGATGTCACGGCCATGGCGGCCCGCATATTCCAGGGCGGATCCTTGGCCAGATCCCAGGTCTCCTTGCTGCAGTTGTTCTTCCCGAACCAGATGAAGTAGGGGACCTTCAGTCCGGTATGCAGAAACGTTCCGGCGGAGGCGAGCATCAGGAGGAAGGCCCAGATCGTGCGGTGATCTTCAAAGCCGGCGGCCACGATCATGGACTTGCTGACGAATCCGCTGAACAGCGGGAAGGCGGAGATGGAGAGTCCCCCGATCAAGGTGAAAACAAAGGCCCACGGCATCTTCTTGTAGAGTCCGCCGAGTTCCGTGAACTTGCTCTTGCCGGTCATGTGCAGCACGGAGCCGGTGCCCATGAACAGGAGGCCCTTGTAGAGAATGTGGGCGAAGGCATGGGCACAGGCGCCGTTGATCGCCAACTCGGTGCCAAGTCCCACGCCGGCGACCATGTAGCCGACCTGGCTGATAATGTGGTAGGCGAGCAGTTTCCGGGCATCGTTCTCGAGAACCGCATAGACGACCCCATAGATGGCCATGATCACACCCAGCGGGACCAGGATGTCCATCCCGGCGAAGGCACGGCACAGCGCATAGATCGCTGTCTTGGTGGTGAACGCACACATGAACACCGAACCGGTGACTGTTGCGCCGCTATAGGCATCGGGCAACCAGCCGTGGAAGGGCGGGACTGCCGCATTGAGAAGGAATCCGATCAGGATCAGCCACGTTGAAAGGTCCGGGTGCGCGACGTCGACCGGACCAAAGGAGAGGTCGCCCCCCGTGGCGTTGTAACGGAGCATGATGCCCGCGAGCAGGGAGAGACCGCCTGCCACATGAACCAGCAGGTACCGGTATCCTGTGGCCGTGGCCTCGGGACGGCGACGCAGCCAGATGAGGAAGACGGATGAAAAGGCCATCAACTCCCAGAAGAGGAAGAGTACCAGGTAATCCCCGGCGAAGATCGCTCCCAGCGACCCTGCCACATAACACCAGGCGGCTGAATGTTCCGCCGGATCCTTGACGTGAAACGCGTACAGGCTGCCCAGGATACACATGAGTCCCATGATGTACCCGAAAATCTGGCTCAGTCGGTCCACGCGCCCGAATGTCAACCCCCAGTCCAGGAAATGGATATTCCCGAAGGTGCCCGGTTCAAGGCAGAGGATACGGGCGAAGGTCAGCAGGGGAATCGCCAGAAGCAGCGCCGCGCGCGCCCGGCCCCGCAGCAACGGGACCAGGATCGCGCCGACCAGGAGAATCGCGGAAGGATGAATCCAGAGGTCACTTATCATAGTAATCCTCCCGCGTCATAATGCCCCGGTGCCCGAACCACTTTGAAACGAAAATAATCAGCAGACAGGCGATAAACCCGAAGGCCGACCAGAATCCGAACCAATGCTCGGGGGCCGTGTGGGCATGTTCCTTGTCGACCAGGAACCAGTCACCAACCACCAGCAGCGCCAGCGCCACATAACAGAGGCGAACCACCGTCTTCAGGTGTTTCTGCAGAAACGCTATTAAAGCGACGATCATCATTGCATCGCTCCTTTAATCAGGTTGATGAAAAAGTCCGGGTAAATGCCGACCACCACGGACAGAGTGACCGTGATGAGGATCGGGACCAGCATGGCCGGTGCGGCCTCCCTGACCCCCTCATGGGACTCGCCCGGCAACGGCTTCCCGAAATAAGCGTGATAGACGACCGGGGCAAAATAGGCGGCGTTCAGGATCGTGCTGGCCAGGAGCACCACCATGATGCCGATCTGGTGCGCCTCCATGGATCCCACCAGCAGGTACCACTTGGTGACGAACCCGGCCACGGGCGGGGCTCCAATCATGCTCAGCGCGGCGACAGCAAAGGCCGCGAAGGTCCAGGGCATCGCCTTTCCGAGCCCGCCCATTTCCGAGATATTCTTGCGGTGCGAGGCCACGTAGATGGCGCCGGCACAGAAGAAAAGGGTGATTTTCGAGAAAGCGTGGTTGGCGATATGGACAAGGCCGCCTTCGATGCCAGCCGGAGTCAGCAAGGCCACCCCCAGGATCACGTAGGAGAGTTGACTGACCGTCGAGTAGGCCAGTCGCGCCTTCAGGTTGTCTTTGCTCAGGGCGATCAGCGAGGCGGCCAGGATCGTGAATGAAACAAAGAAGGCGGTCGGAATTCCGAGGTTGAAGGCATCCATCGTGTTTACGCCGAAGACATACAGCATGACCCGCGTGGTGGAGAACACGCCGACCTTCACCACGGCCACGGCGTGGAGCAGGGCGCTCACCGGGGTGGGCGCGACCATGGCGCCGGGGAGCCATCCATGGAAGGGCATGATGCCGTTCTTGGCAAAACCGAGGATCAGGCAGACATAAGTGACGGTGACGAGGATCCGGCTGGTTCCGGCGGGGAAGATGCCCGTGTGCATGTTCGTTGAGAAATCCAGGGTCCCGCACAGCACGTAGGTCAGGATCATGGCCGGCAGAACCAGCGCCTTGGCGGTGGCGGTCAGGTACACCAGATATTTGCGGGCGCCCTCATATCCCTCCTGATCCTGATGATGCGCCACCAGCGGGTAGGTCGTGATGCTGACGATTTCATAGAACAGATAGAGGGCGAACAGGTTGTCGGCAAACGCGCAGCCGATCGCCCCGAACAGGGCCAGCGCGAAACAGGCGTTGAACCGGGTCTGGGCATGCTCTTGGAGACCACGCATGTAGCCCATCGAGTAGGCCACCGTGACGATCCACAGGAACGAGGCCACAAGCGCGAAGACCATGGAGAAGGCGTCGGCCCGCAGGGTGATGCTGACTCCGGGAAGGATCGTGAACAGATGGCAGACGAGCGACTGGCCGTTCATGACCGGGCGGATCAGGGATCCGACGACGCCGAACATGACGGCGGCGGCGATGAAGGAACACGCCTCCCGGACATTGGGGCGGCGCTTGTTCAGCATGACAAGCCCGGCGCCGGTCAGGGGGGCGAGGAGCGCGGCCAGGAGCAGGGGTGTTTCGATGGGGGCTGACATACCGTGGGTTATCCTTCCAATTCGTTCAGATCCCTCATTTGGATGGAGCGGTAGTTGCGGTAGACGGCAATCATGATGCTGAGCACGATGGCTGCTTCCGCCGCCGCGATGCCGATAATGAACAGCGTGAAAGCCTGCCCGGTGACAGGATCCGCCGCCCGGAAATGACCGAACGCCATGAAATTGAGGGAGGCGCCGGCCAGGATCAGTTCCCCCGAGATCAGCATGCCGACCAGGGTCCTGTGCTTGAGGAACCCGAAGATTCCGATGGCAAAGAGCAGGGCGCCTATAACCAGGTACACATTCAAGTTCGAACTCCAGTTCATAAAGTTCATGAGGGTGTCTCCCGTCCGGTTCGCGCCACCACCAAGGCCCCGAGGATGGCCATCAGGAGCACTATGGAGATGAGTTCAAAGGCAAACCCGTAGCGGGTCAGCAATTCGCGGCCCAGATCCTGGATGGCGCCGGCGTTCTCCCGGACTGCGGGAACCGGCATCCACGCCGACTTGCGCACCAGCAGAATCAGCGGGATGGCAAAAGCCGAGGCAACCAGGAAACTGCCTCCGGCGACCATGAGCGAACGCCGCCACGGCAGGGGGGTCTCGTCCAGTTCCGCCAGCATCATGGCAAACATGATGGTAACGCAGACCGCCCCGACGTAGATGAGAATCTGCATGAGCGCCAGAAAGGGACTGTTGAGGTAGTAGTAGAGTCCGGCCAGACCCACGAAGCAGAGGGCGAGCCCGCTCACGCTGCGGATCAACCTTAACGACGATGTGGCAATGAGCGCGCCAACCAGGGTTATGCCGACGAATCCGGCAAACATCAGCGCACCCAGAAAGGCGTAAAATTGATCCGGTGAAAAGTTCATGGTGACGTTTTCTCTTCCTGCCCGTAGGTCATCAAATCCATCACGTAATCATCCTTATACCGGGATGACTGGGCGTAGTCCTTCGAGAACTCCAAGGCGTCGAAATTGCAACTCTCGACACAGAGTCCGCAGAGACTGCACGTCGTGAAATTCAGGGAGTATCGGGTCAGTTCCTTGCGGGTGGCCCCTTCCGGTTTGGCCCCGTCGAGCGTGATGCAGTTGGACGGGCAGGCGCGCTGGCAGGCCATGCAGACCACGCACTTGGGTTTTCCGGTGGCGGTGTCACGGGTGAGTTGGATATGGCCCCGGAAACGCGCGGGCAGTTTCACGCTCTGATAGGGGTACTGCACCGTAACCGGGCGGCGGAAGGCGTGCCGGAGGACAATCCACATGCCCACGCACAGGCTCCAGGATCCGGTGATGATTTCTTTGAAGTAGTTCCACATGGTATTAGAAGAGTTTCAACATGATGGCGGTGATGACCAGGTTGGCGAGTGCCACCGGAATGAGGATCTTCCATGACAGATTGAGAAGACCGTAGAACTGCGTGCGCGGGAAAGACCAGCGCACCCAGATGACCGTGAAGCACAGGGCGTACATCTTGATCAGGAACCAGTGAAGGCCCGGCAGGAGATTGAAGGGGCAGTGCCATCCGCCCAGGAAGAGAATGGTTCCGACACTGCAACCGAGAACGATGTTGGCATATTCGGCGATAAAGAAGAGTCCGAACCCCATGCCTGAATACTCCGTGAAAGCCCCCGCGATCAGTTCGCTTTCGGCCTCAATCATGTCAAACGGCGCCCGGTTGGACTCCGCGAGCATGCAGATGAAGTAGATGATGAACGCGACCGGCATCAGGGGGCTCGCGGACAGACGCAGGACATTCCAGCGCCAGAAACCACCCGCCTGGCCATCGACGATGGTGTGGAGGTTGAACGTGTGGGTCACCATGACCATGGCGACCAAGACGAGGAGCAGGGGGATTTCGTAGGCGATGTTCTGGGCGACCACGCGCGCGGCGGCGATGCTCGAGTATTTGTTGTAGGAGGCCCATCCTCCCAACATGGTGGCAATGACGTGGATTGAGGAGAGCGAGAAGATCACCAGCAGTCCGAGGTCGAGGTTGCGCGCCCCGATGGTTTCGCTGAAGGGGACCGTGACCACACACACGATGGCGGGGATGATCACCATGGCCGGGGCGAGTTTGAACAGGACTTCGTCAGCGCCCTTCTGGACCAGCAGTTGCTTGGAAAGCAACTTCAGGCCGTCTGCAACGGGTTGGAGAAGTCCCCAGGGACCGACTTCCTTGGGGCCGTAACGGAGTTGGAACCAGGAGGGAATCTTACGTTCCATCAGGGAGAGGTAGGCGGCATTGACCGCGATGAAGGCGAGGAAGCCCACCACGTAGAGGACGATCCGCACCAGTTCCATCACAAAATCTCTGGGTAAGTTCATCATCGGTCAATATCCGGAATCACCAGGTCCAAACTCCCGAGCATCGCGAGGGCATCCGCCAGCAACATGCCCCGTGAACACTCCTTGAACAGACTCATGTTTGAAAAACACGGCGAGCGCAGTTTGAGACGGTAGGCCGTATCGGTTCCATCGCTGA
>CAYHEL010000114.1:0-7662 GCA_964355415.1 uncultured Verrucomicrobiota bacterium
CCGCCGCCCTGGCGAAAATGGCATAAGCCGATTATTGGTCGTTTGATGTGAACAGCCGTTCCGGGATGACCGGGACGGCTTTTTTTGTTTCAAGTCGCTTACCAGTACTCAACCACGCACTTGACCAGGCGCTGGCCGAGGTCGGCGGCAGCCTTTGGCAGGGCGAGGCGGCGCGCACTGGGAAGGTCGGCGATGGCGGTGAAGGTCGTGAACCCGACGATGCCCTTGGTGTTGACGATCTCCTCCTTGCCGGATTGCTTTCGAATGATCACATCCGCCGTGATGTTCAGCCGGAACTCCTGGGCGGTGATCGCCTGATCCTTTTTATACCGCAGAGGTTCCAGATCATATTTCCGGATGGTCACTTCCATGACGCAACTGGCCTGATCGCGGGAGAGCACCTTGAGCGAACCATCCTTCTGGAATTCCTGGATCGTCGCGCTGGTCAGAATGGATTCCAGACCCGGTTCCTTTGTGTCATTGATAAAGACCGGGATGTTAATGGACGTGATTCCGGGCGGCAGGTTGCTGCCCAATTTGTACCCCGTGCAACCGGAGGTAATCAAAAGGCCGGACAGACAGGCCAGGGCAAACCAGAGCATGGGACTCTTATTGTTCATGGGGTGTTTCCTTCTTAAGACTTTCGGCCCGTTCCCGGGCGATGGCGGTGAGTTCCGGATTGAGCGCCGCATATTTATTGAGGAACCCCTCATAGGCAATCAAAGCGGACTTCGGGCGGTGCGCAATCCGGTCGTAGTAGCGAGCCTGCTCAAATGAGCGCAGGGCCTGTTGATTGTTGAGGGTCTGAAGAAATGTTCTCGCTTCCTTGATTTTTTCATGGCGGGGATACGTGTGGATAAACTGAACCAGGGCGGCGCGCGCCGCGTTGCAGGCTTCCTCGTTATTGGGACGCTCAGAGTATAGTTTATAGAGGCAGTGGGCTTCCCGGAAGGAGGCCTGCGCGAGAATCGTCTCATCGTTATACCGGTTCTGGAGAGTCTCATAGGCGGTGACGGCCTCTTCATACTCCTCGTTCAATTCATGAATGATCCCGATATTCAACTGGGCTGTCGGAGCACGTTCCCAAGCTGGCGCGTTGCGGATGATTTTTTCATAGAGCGGCAGGGCCCGCTCCGGCGCCTGAAACCCGTTGAAGAAGAGAAAGGCGCCCTTGGGACTTGTCATCAGGTAGTTTGCGATCTTGAACTGGCGGTCAAGCACCTCCCGGTAGTCGAATTGGCCGGGATAGTAGTCGAAGAGATACTGGTATTCATCAAAGGCCTTGGAGTAAAGTTCCCGGTATTCCTGAACTTGGGCGAGGGCGAGTTGCGCCTGGGTGGCCTCGGGGGAATCGGGCCAGGCGTAAACGAGGGCCTGATACGCGTTGGCGGCCTTCCTGAGGCTTCCGTGCTTATACAGGGTGAAGGCGAGCTCAAGTTGCTTGGGGGCCGTTGCACAGGCGGGTTTGCGATACCAATGGATTCCTCTTTTGACTTGCGCTTTGTTGTCACCAGGTTTAGCCGTACTGGTCGGCATAGCCGGGGGAGGTGCAGGCATGTTGTCGTAACCTGCCATGCCGGACAAGGTTGCCATAGCCACCCACAAGCTGAGACATTTGATCAGAATTCGCATGAGGGGATACTTTATGGGGCCTGACCGGGAGGGTCAAGTGAGGATTTGGGTGGTCTCAGGAGAAGAAAATGGTAGTGTTTCCCCCATGCCCATGAAAACCTGTTCGCGATACGAATCTGAAGCCGTCGAGCCGAAACAACGTGCCGCCCTGTTGGACTATATCCCGATCTTCGAGGATCCGGAATTTTGCCCCGGACAGATCATTCCTCTGGACGAATGTGGGTTGCCTGACGGTGATTTCATGACGACGGTCTCCCGTTTCATGGATGCCTGCTACAAAAACGGGTTTGTTGTCCGCTTCGATTGGGAAGGGTGGGAGGCGGAGGGAACCCGGGCTGTCAACACTCCTGAACCCGTGCAGGCGGCGGATATCGCGTATGTGCGCCGACTTCTCACCTGGCATATCAGGCAGAACCGGGTCACCCGGAATCATGTCGCCTCGATGATTGCCTCGGGTCATATTCTCCTGGTTCTCAAACGCCTGAGCGGACTGGACGGTTAACGGTGTTCAAGGCTGAACAACTCCACCCAACCCGAGGTGACGCCATATGAAAGCCTCCTCAAATGACCTGGTTGTCCGAAACGACTTGCTACGGATTGCCAAACTCAAACGCCTCGACATCCGCAACGGAACCATTCGCCGAACCTCCTCCCGCTTTTGCCTGGGAGTCGAGCATGGCGATTACAATGGCACCGAGTTGTTCGGCGTCGGAACCGACCGGTTTATCTGGATGGCCTACAAACCCAATGGAACCGACCGTTTCAGACTTTACAGTGACACGTTTCCCGGCGACGGAGTCATTGAATTCACGTCCGGGAAGATACCGCCTCCCCGCCACGCCTCGAACGCCGACACCTGGGCGCGGTTTGTTTACGGGTGCGACCACATTCTCAGGAGGGCCGGGTTCGAATTGAAGGCCGGATTCGATGCCGTTCTCTTGGGCAACATACCTGGGGGCGGGATGTCCCGTTCGGCCTCCCTGACGCTGAATCTCCTGTTGACCCTGATGGAGGTCAATGGAATCAAACTCGGCAAGGATCCGATGCACATCATCGATCTTGCCCAGGCGGTGGAGAACGACTATATCGGCTCGCCCTGCGGCCAACTTGACCAGATCATGATTTATTTTGCCAGAACCGGCATGGGAACGCATTACAACCCCAAGACCCGCACGATCAGCTATATCCCGCTCGGGAAGGGCGCCCCCGACTTCCGCATCGTGAGCCTTGACACCGGAACCGTACGTCCGGGATTGGAGAAATCAACCTACCGGGTACGCAGGGCGGAGTGCGATGAGTTTGCATCCTTGGCCGGGAAAGCCTTCGGCTTCAAGAAACTGGCTGACGTGCGTGACGACAAACTGTACAAAAAGATTCTGGGCGCGTTTGACAAGAGTCATCCTGACCACTGTGAACGCCTGACTTACATCTACGGCGCCCAAAAACGTTTCTACAGGATGCTCAAGGCCTGGCGTGCCGGCGATATTCAGACCGTCGGGGCGGTCTTCCGTGAGGACGGGAGAGGCCTTCGCGACCAATACCGGATTTCGGGCCACGAATTGGAGACGATGTGCGACATTGCCAGAACCATACCCGGCGTCTATGGCGAACGGATGCTCGGTGGTGGAGACAAAGGGGCCGCCGGCGCCCTTGTTGCGGCCGGCAGCGTCACGTCTTTGAAGATGGCTGTGGCCATCGCCTATCCCCGCAGTGTGCCCGCCTTGGCCAACAATTATGCCGTCCATGTCCTGAAGGTCGTCGATGGAGTGACGGTTTTCAAAACGCTGCTGTAATCATCCAGCAGTGAATCATTATTCTCTTGCGTTGTTCAGGGATACCTTGACAGCCCCCTCGGTTGAGGATAACATCCAAGACTATTCTTCTTTCACAGTGGTGATATGGGGGGGGTGTGTAAGCTAATGGGGAATGAGATTCGATTAAGCCTGCTTAAAGGCAATGGAACCGATACGCTGAAAGCCTCGATATCCACTGGCGTTCAGGATGTGAGTGGGTCGGGTTCGTCCCCCAATCAATCCAAAGATCCTTTTCGTAACAACGCCCATCCCTGCCTGCGGATAGATCGACAAGGCCGAATCGAACGCGCTAATGAGGCGGCCCAGCACCTGTTGGATCACGAATCTGACACCCTTAAGACACTGAAGGTGTCTGATTTGATTTTAAGGTGCGATGACTCCATTCTGGATCTGATCTTCAAATTACTCCCCTTGAACCGGATGATTGTCGTGGATGCGATCTGCATTCGGCGTAACGGTAGTTGGTTGTCGTGTGAAGTTATTGTCAATCCGGAAGACGTAAATCCCAAGGACGGAAATGAGATTATTTTGTGGTTGAAAGAAGTCAGAACCCATCAGGAACATGATACGGGTGTCATTGGCCGGGACTCTGGTTTGTGTCGGGCGGAAAGTATTGAAATGGCCTGTGTTGTGGCGGGTCAGATTGCCCATGATTTCAACAACCTGCTTCCTCCTCTGGTGGCATACCCCGAACTGATACGGCATGAGATCAAGGGGAATGACACCGCGATCGAGTATTTGAATATTATCGAGAAGACGGCCGAGGATATGCGGCTGCTGACCCAGCAACTTCTTTCGCTGGCGAGGCGGGGACGACTGGGCTCCGATGTATTTTGTGTAAATGACGTCATTAACCAGGTCTTGCTGGTTATGGAGCCGACGCTTCCTCCCTCGATCAAGGTCACTCTTGAACTCGCTGGAAACCTGCTGAATATCATGGGCGGACGGGAGCAAATGAGGCAGGTCTTTGACAATCTCATTCAGAATGCGGTCGAGGCCATGGGTTCAACAGGAACGCTCGTGGTGCGAACGGAAAATGTTTATCTGGATACTCCCGTGGGTAGCAGCGCGACCCTGAATGTCGGCGAATATGTCAAGATTACAGTGAGTGACAATGGGGCGGGAATTCCTCCCGAAATACGCAATCGTATTTTTGACCCGTTCTTTACAACCAAGAGGCTTCTGAAGAAACGGGGGGCTGGACTTGGGCTGAGCATTGTTCACGGTATTGTGCGAGATCATCGGGGGTACATCGATTTGGAGAGCATCCCCGGATCCGGATCCACCTTCTCCATCTACATCCCAATTACCCGAACAGTGGATCAGAAGGGAGTGAATGAGAATTTGCCGAGAGGGGTCGAGCGGATTCTGGTTGTTGATGATGATGCGCCCCAGGTAGAAGTGCTCTCCAGCATGTTGAGACTTCTCGGTTACAAAGTGACGGGAGCGATGAGTGGAGAGGAATGTGTCAATCTGATCGCAGGCAAGGGGTATCGATACGACCTGATTATTCTGGATATGGTGATGGATCCTGGAATTGACGGGTTGGAAACATTCCGGGAGATCAAAAAAACCGTCCCGGATCAACGGGTTGTCCTGATATCCGGCTATGCCAGAATGACTCAGCGTATCGCCAAGACCATGGAACTTGGGGCGGGCTGCTATCTGCGAAAGCCATTGGCCATGGATAGCCTGTCAAGGGCCGTGCGCGATGAATTGGATCGGAAACAAACAAAGGAGGGTTTGCTTCAGGGGCTGAATCCTCAGATTCTGATTGTGGATGATGACACGATGATCCGGAAACTTTTCGCCATGATTATCCTCGGTGAATTCCCGGATGCCACGATTGACCAAACGTCCAATGGCGATGAAGCCATTCTGGCGTTCTCCAAGCGACGCTATGAATTGATCATTATGGATCTCCAGATGCCTGTCCGTGATGGACGTGAGGCTTATGTCGGGATCGAAGAGATATGCCGCAAGAACAGTTGGCCTGTGCCCCGTGTCGTTTTTTGCACAGGCTTCTCGCCGCCTGAGTCTCTGCAAGCCATTATTCGCGGCAATATACATCATTGCCTGATCCGGAAACCTGTCAAAGGCGAGACCCTTCTGCAGTGCGTTCGAAAATTGATGAGGTCTTGAAGATGGACATCATCCGGTCTTTAGACGTCATGCAACAGTTCTCCCTTGGCGCGAAAAGGAGAGGACTACGGATCGGGCTTGTCCCCACCATGGGGTGTCTGCACGACGGACATCTCTCCCTGGTTGAATTAGCGCGCACACGGTCGGATGTTGTCGTTCTCAGCATCTTTGTCAATCCGATCCAATTTCTTCCGGGTGAGGATTTCGCCCGGTATCCCCGCCCTGTTGAACGCGATGAAGAGCGGTGTCGTGAGACGGGGGTTGATATCGTCTTTTATCCGGAAGAAGCGACGATGTATTCTGCGGATCACAGTGTTTATGTTGAGGAAACGAGTCTTTCGGGTGGACTGTGCGGTTCACGTAGGCCGGGTCATTTCCGTGGAGTGACGACCATCGTGGCCAAGTTGTTCAATCTGGTTCTTCCGGATGTGGCCGTTTTCGGGCAGAAGGATGCGCAGCAATCCAGAATTATCCAAAAGATGGTGCGGGATCTCAACTATCCAACCGACATTGTTCTGGGCCCGATTGTTCGCGATGTTGACGGTCTGGCCCTCAGTTCACGGAACCGGTATTTGTCTGCTTCAGAGCGGCAGGATTCGGTGTGTCTCTACCACTCCCTGAGACGGGCGGAGAAAATGGTCAAGGACGGCGAGCGATCCGTGGCTCGGATTCGCGCCGCCATGGTGTCCGCCATAGCGTTGTCGAAATCCGCCCGGATTGATTACATCGAATTCGTCAATGACCGGACGCTTCAACCGGTGACCGTGGTCGAGGAGCCGGTACTACTGGCGCTTGCCGTGAAGATCGGCGCCACACGACTCATCGACAATGTTGTGCTCGAGCCGACCTGATGAACTTATTGGGCGTCTCTGGGCATACTACCAGAATTGGTTGCGGTCGGGGCGGGTCTGTTTGTTGATCCAGTATCCACGGCGTTGGCCGCCGTTTCCACAGTGACTTCATCCTCCTCGTTCCCGTAATCGGTCGCCTTCACAAACTTGGGAATGGCCAAAGCCGCCAAGAGCAAGACGATGGCCAGAAGAATCAGGACATCGGCAAATGACAATCCGCTTCGAGTGTTCATCGATATTCCTCATTTACTACAAGACTCATGCCTTGTTGAGTCATACTGTAGTGGACACCGTGGATGCCGTCAACTGCCTTGGAGCGGCTCTTTTCTAAATGAACACCGATTGGCAGGCCTGTTTTGAGTTTTGAATATCAACCCAAAGTCGGTCTCTTCCTCATCGGATGGAACAAACGGTTCAATGGATCGGAAGCGCGTGTCGGCGGCCCAGCAACGGGTGATGGCGAGGAAATAGTCAGCATGATCCGTGCAGAGGTGAATCTCACCGCCCGGACGGAGCGCCTGAAAAACGAGGTCGATAAAACCGGGGGAGACTAACCGTCTGGAATGATGACGCCGCTTTGGCCAGGGATCGGGAAAAAAAACATAAACAGTGCTGACCAAGCCTGGGGGAAGGCAGGGGAGCGCGCGAAAGGCATCGTCATTCACTAACAGAATATTCCTGATCCCGGCCGCCACCGCCTTGCGATCAATTTTCCTTAGCCGGAGTAAGGATTGGTCGATTCCCAAAAAGTTGACCCCGGGATTCCCGAGTGCCCGGGCCAGAAGGAACCGTCCGCGTCCGCATCCGATATCAACCTCAAGGGGATTGGGGTGGGGATAGCGTTCGGCCAGGGGAAGCGGACTGTTGTCCAGGGGATGGCGCAGGAGAAAAACGTCGGTAAACACACGATTTTTGACCCGTTCACGAACCATAATCAAGGACATCCCGGGAGCGTTCAGTGATAGGGGCTATGATCGACCGAATAGCCTTTTAAAAAAACCAGGGCGGTCGAGGCGGTTCATGTGATCCTCGATGTAATCCAGGGCAAAGACCTGGAATTTTCCGTTCGCGGATGATTTGTAGTGTCTTGTGGAATTCACCAGTCCTTCTTTGCCTGCTTCAATATAGCGGTTAAGCGCCGCCGTATCCTGGGATCGTTTTTTGGCGAGTGAAGTCAGAAGCGGCATAAACGTCTGAATCAATCGTGTTTTGGCTTCCCAGTC